>NZ_SSOL01000030.1:0-4784 GCF_029871275.1 Pseudomonas sp. BN414 | reverse complement strand
CCGAAGCTGAAGCCGGTGACGGTCAGGGCATTGCCGTCCGGGTCGCTGTCGTTGGTCAGCACATTGCCGCTGACCGGGGTGTCTTCGGTGACCGCGATCGGACCGTCATTGACGGCGATGGGCGCGTCGTTGACCGCATTGACGGTAATGGTGCCAGTGGCCGGGGTCGGATCTTCCAGGCCGTCGTTGTCCACCGAGGCGTACTGGAAGCTGGTGCTGCCGTTCCAGTTGGCATTCGGTACGAAGGTGACCGTTGCACCGTTGGCAGTCGCCGGAACGATTGCGCCAAGGCCAAGTACGACGCCGTTGAGCATCAGGTTGCCGTCGGATGGCACGGACTTGATGACGAAGTGGTCGACGTTGCCGTCGATGTCCGAACCGCTGAGGTTGACCGTGATCGGATTGTCTTCGTTGCCCGAACCAGTGGTGGCGTTGGTTTCCGGCGCATCGTTCAGCGGGGTAACACTGATGTCGAGCGTGGATTCGCTACCGGTGTTGGTGGTGTAGGTGACCTGCGGGACGTTGCCGTTCCAGTTCTGCGCCGGCGTGAAGGTGTAGTTGCCGTTGGCCGCGATGGTCAGGGTGCCGACACCGGCGATGACCGCACTGGAGCCCGCCGTGAAGGTGCCAGTCACGCCACTGATGCTGAACGCTGAAACGGTCAGGACGTTATCCACATCACTGTCGTTGTCCAGCACGTTGCCGATAGCGGGATTGTCTTCAACCACGGAGTTGCTATCAGCGACCATCACGGACGCGTCGTCGACCGGCGATACGTTGCCGAAGCTCAGCTCGGCAGTGTCGGTGAGGTTGCCGTCGGAAACGGTGTAGGTCGCAGTCGGTACCGGGCCGTTGTAGTTCGGGGCCGGGGTGAAGGTGAAGCTGCCGTTGGCGTTGATCACCAGGGTGCCGACGCCCGCGACGGTGGCGCTCTGGCCAGCCTGGTAGGTGCTGCCACCGACCTCGAATTGAGTAACGGTAAGGGTGCTGTTGTCGACGTCATTGTCGTTGGTCAGGACATTGCCGGTGGCGGCGATGTCCTCGGTCACCGGAATCGGGCCGTCATTGGAGGCAATGGGCGCGTCATTTACCGGCGTGACAGTGATATCCAGCGTAGATTCGCTGCCGGTATTGGTGGTGTAGGTGACCTGCGGCACCGAGCCATTCCAGTTGGCGGCCGGAGTGAAGGTGTAGTCACCATTGCTGTCGAGGGTGAAGGTACCCACGTTGGCGATGGTCGCGGTCTGGCCGGCGTTGAAGCTGCTGGTGATGCCGGCCACCGTGAAGCTGGCGACCGTCAGGGTGTTATCCACATCGCTGTCGTTGTCCAGCACATTGCCGGTGGCCGGGTTGTCTTCGGCCACGGAGTTGGTGTCAGCGATCAGGACGGACGCATCGTCCACCGGGGTGACGGTGATATTCAGCGTCGAATCGCTGCCGGTGTTGGTGGTGTAGGTAACTTCCGGCACCGCGCCGCTCCAGTTCTGCACCGGGGTGAAGGTGTAGTTGCCGTCAGCGGCGATGGTCAGGGTGCCGACACCGGCGATGACCGCACTGGAGCCCGCGGTGAAGGTGCCGGTGACGCCGGCCACGGTGAAGCTGGCGACGGTGAGGGTGTTATCCACATCACTGTCGTTATCCAGCACGTTGCCGGTGGCGGGATTGTCTTCAGCCACGGAGTTGCTGTCAGCGACCATCACGGACGCATCGTTCACCGGCGACACGTTGCCGAAGTTCAGCTCAGCGGTGTCGGTGAGGTTGCCGTCGGAAACGGTGTAGGTCGCGGTCGGTAGCGGGCCGTTGTAGTTCGGTGCGGGGGTGAAGGTGAAGCTGCCGTTGGCATTGATCACCAGGGTGCCGACGCCTGCGACGGTGGCGCTCTGGCCAGCCAGATAAGTGCTGCCGCCGAAGGTGAAGTCGGTGACGGTCAGGGTGTCATTCTCGACGTCATTGTCGTTGGTCAGCACATTGCCGGTGGCGGCGATGTCCTCTGTGACCGGAATCGGGCCGTCATTGCTGGCGACAGGCGCATCGTTCACTGGCGTGACGGTGATATCCAGCGTGGATTCGCTGCCGGTATTGGTGGTGTAGGTGACCTGCGGCACCGTGCCGTTCCAGTTGGCGGCCGGCGTGAAGGTGTAGTTGCCATCAGCGGCGATGGTCAGGGTGCCGACACCGGCGATGAGCGCATTGGAGCCAGCGCTGAAGGTGCCCGGCACGCCACTGACGCTGAACGTCGTAACAGTCAGGAGGTTATCCACATCGCTGTCGTTGCCCAGCACATTGCCGGTGGCCGGATTGTCTTCGGCCACGGACTTGGTGTCGGGTGCAACGACAGTTGGGTCGTTCACCGCGTGGACAGTGATGTTGCCGTTAACTGGAGTGGGATCTGCCAGGCCGCTGTTGTCGGTGGCGACGTACTTGAAGTTGGTAGTGCCGCTCCAATTGGCATCGGGTTTGAAGTAGATGGTCGCGCCATTGCTGGTCGCAGTGATGACACTGCTGAGCGTCAGCGGATTGGTGGCAGCTGCGTCACTGTAGAAGGTTCCGTTCGCGGGCAGCGAAGTGAGCTTGAAGCTGGCGACAGTGCCATCCACATCCGTGCCATGCAGGTCGACCTGGATGACGGTGTCTTCATTGCCAATGGCGTGCTCCGGGCTGGTCCGCGGGGCATCGTTGCTGCCATTGATGGTGACGGTGACGCTGGTCTTGGTGCCGTCGGCGCTGACCACTTCGAAGATGTCAGTGCGGGAATCACCGACATTCAGCTCGTTGAAGGCGGAGTTGGCGGTGTAAGTCCAGGTGCCGTTGGCTGCGATGCTGAAGCTGCCATAGTCGCCAACGGTGCCGTTCTGGGCAACGAAGGTCTCCGAACTGTCGACGTCGCTGATGGTCAGGGTGCCGCCAGTGGTCAGCGGGACGTTGGTTTCGGTCAGTTGGACGTTGGCACTGCCGAGGACAGCGTCTTCATTGGTGCCGATCACGGTGACGCTGATGACGTGGGTAGTGCCATCCGCGGCGCTGACCGTGAAGGTCTCGGTCTTGCTCTCGCCTTCGGTGAGCGCCTGGACCTGGGCCGCGCCGTTGTCGAGGGTGTAGGTCCAGGCGCCGTGGCTGCCCAGGCTCAGGGAGCCGTAGCTGCCGGTCTGGGTGCTGGCGGTGAAGAGGTTGTCCGTGCCATCGACATCGGCGGCGGTCAGGGTGCCACCTGTGGTGAGGGTGGTGTCCTCTTTCACGCTGCCGGTGTCGACGCCACCGATGATGGCGCCGTCGTTGGTCCCTGTGAGGGTAATCACCAGGTTGGCGGTATGGGAACCGCCGTTACCGTCGGAGATGGTGTAGCTGAAGGTTTCCGTGACCTTTTCGCCCTGGGCCAGGCTGCTGGCGTTGTTGGCCACATAGCTGTACGAGCCGTCGGCATTGAGGGTCAGTTGGCCAAAGAGGCCGTTGACGGTGTGGCCGACATTGCCGCTCTGGTTATTGACCGCCACGACGGTCAGGTTATCGCCGTCCGCGTCGGTGTCGTTGCTGAGCACACCTCGGCCAGTGCTGGTCAGGGTGGCGTCTTCCTGCACGTTGTCGCTGTCGGCGTTCGCGACCGGCGCGTCGTTGACTGGGGTGACGCCAATGCTGACCGCGCCGTTCACGGTGGTGGTGCCGTCATAGACGCTGTAGGTGAACGAACCCACAGCATCGCCGCTGGTGTAGTCGGCCGGTGCGTTGTACTTCAGGCCTTCCAGTTGGGCGCTGGTCAGAACCTGGCCATTGCTGACCGGGGAGCCGTCGGCCAGGGTGACGCTGCCCAGGATGGGGAGGCCGGTAATGGTGATGGTCAGGCTGTCGCCATCGATATCGGTTGGCGCCTGCAGGCCCAGGTCGGTGCCGACGCTCTCTTCATTGACGTTGATGGTGTTGCTGTCTACGACCGGGGCGTCGTTCACCGCGGCAACGGTGATGGTGCCGGTAGCCGGAGTGCCGTCTTCCAGCCCCTGGTTGTCCACTGCGGCGTAATCGAAGGTCGTGGTGCCGTTCCAGTTGGCGTTGGGCACGAAGGTGAGGCTGGCGCCGTTGCCGGTGGCCGGCACGCTGTCGCCGATGTTGAGTGCCACGCCATTGAGTTGCAGGACGCCATTGGCGGGCAGGGACTTGATCACAAAGCTGGCGACGTTGCCGTCGAAGTCCGAGCCGCTCAGAGCAACCGGAATACCGGCGGAGTCTTCATCGCCGGAACCACTGGCCGCGTTCGTTTCCGGCGCATCATTGATCGCGGCGACGGTGATGGTGCCAGTGGCCGGGGTGGCATCTTCCAACCCCTGGTTATCCACCGCGGCGTAGTCGAAGGTCGCGGTGCCGTTCCAGTTGGCGTTCGGCACGAAGGTGAGGCTGGCGCCATTAACGGTGGCCGGGACGCTGTCGCCGATGTTGAGTGCCACGCCATTGAGTTGCAGGGTGCCATTGGCCGGCAGGGATTTGATGATGAACTGAGCAACTGTGCCGTCGAGGTCCGAACCGCTGAGGCTGACCGGAATGCCGGCCGCGTCTTCATTACCCGAACCGCTGGCCGCGTTCGTTTCCGGCGCATCGTTGACCGACGCCACGGTGATGGTGACAGTGGCCGGAGTGCTGTCCTCTAGGCCCTGGTTATCCACCGCGGCGTAGTCGAAGCTGGTGGTGCCGTTCCAGTTGGCGCTGGGCACGAAGATGACACTGGCGCCATTGCCGGTGGCCGGCACGCTGTCGCCGATGTTGAGTGCCACGCCATTGAGTTGCAGGGTGCCATTGGC
>NZ_SSOL01000029.1:0-8713 GCF_029871275.1 Pseudomonas sp. BN414 | reverse complement strand
CCATGAGCCTCATCCCGCACCTGATCAACGGCGAACGCATCGACGACCAAGGCCGCACCGCGGACGTGTTCAACCCGTCCACCGGCGAAGCCCACCGCAAGGTCGGCCTGGCCAGCCGCGCCACCATCCAGCAGGCCATCGACGCCGCCAAGGCCGCGTTCCCGGCCTGGCGCAACACCCCGCCGGCCAAGCGCGCCCAGGTGCTGTTCCGCTTCAAGCAACTGCTGGAGCAGAACGAAGCGGTGATCTCCAAGCTGATCGCCGAAGAGCACGGCAAGACCCTGGAAGACGCCGCCGGTGAATTGAAGCGCGGCATCGAGAACGTCGAGTACGCCTGCGCCGCCCCGGAAATCCTCAAGGGCGAATACACCCGCAACGTCGGTCCGAACATCGACGCCTGGAGCGACTTCCAGCCGCTGGGCGTGGTCGCCGGCATCACCCCGTTCAACTTCCCGGCCATGGTGCCGCTGTGGATGTACCCGCTGGCCATCGCCTGCGGCAACACCTTCATCCTCAAGCCCTCCGAGCGTGACCCGAGCTCCACCCTGCTGATCGCCGAGCTGTTCCATCAGGCCGGCCTGCCCAAGGGCGTGCTGAACGTGGTCAACGGCGACAAGGAAGCCGTGGACGCGCTGATCGAAGCCCCGGAAGTGAAGGCCCTGAGCTTCGTCGGCTCTACCCCCATCGCCGAATACATCTACGCCGAAGGCACCAAGCGCGGTAAGCGCGTGCAGGCCCTGGGCGGCGCCAAGAACCACGCTGTGCTGATGCCCGACGCCGACCTCGACAACGCGGTCAGCGCACTGATGGGTGCCGCCTACGGTTCCTGCGGTGAGCGCTGCATGGCCATCTCCGTAGCCGTGTGCGTAGGCGACCAGATCGCCGATGCCCTGGTGGACAAGATCGTTCCGCAGATCAAGGGCCTGAAGATCGGCGCCGGCACCAACTGCGGCCTGGACATGGGCCCGCTGGTCACCGCCGCTGCCCGCGACAAGGTGGTCGGCTACATCGACGACGGCGTCGCTGCCGGCGCCAAGCTGGTGGTGGATGGCCGTGGCTACCGCGTGGCCGGCCATGAAGATGGCTACTTCGTTGGCGGCACCCTGTTCGACCACGTCAAAGCCGACATGCGCATCTACCAGGAAGAAATCTTCGGCCCGGTGCTCTGCATCGTTCGCGTCGGCAGCCTGGAAGACGCCATGCAGCTGATCAACGACCACGAGTACGGCAACGGCACCTGCATCTTCACCCGCGACGGCGAAGCCGCCCGCCTGTTCTGCGACGAGATCGAAGTGGGCATGGTCGGTGTCAACGTGCCGCTGCCGGTCCCGGTGGCCTACCACAGCTTCGGCGGCTGGAAGCGCTCGCTGTTCGGCGACCTCCACGCCTACGGCCCGGACGGCGTGCGCTTCTACACCCGCCGCAAGGCCATCACCCAGCGCTGGCCGCAGCGCGCCAGCCACGAGGCGGCGCAGTTCGCCTTCCCCAGCAACGGCTAAGTGAGGCATTGAACAAAAAGCCCCGGCAATCGCCGGGGCTTTTTTATTTGATGGGTTTCGCAAGCTCTACCCATCCTACTTGGCTCCGTAGGATGGCGTAGAGCGCAGCGAAACCCATCACCATTCCCCCGCACCGTGGTCCAGTTCATCACCATCCCCCGCCCAATCCGCCGGCAGGATTCCCTCCTTCACATACCGGTGAAACGACGACCACGGCCAATCCACCACCCGCGCCACATGCCCATGCTTGCGCGGGTTGTGGTGGATGTAATCCACATGCCGGGCGAAGTCGTCGTCATCGCGAATGCGGTGCTCCCAGAAACGGCGTTGCCAGATGCCGCGTTCGCCTTTGTTTCGTCGGCTAGCCGAAAGTGATTCGCTCGCCGGCATTGCGCGGGAAAAGCTGCTCTTGATCTGACGCCAACGTAGTGCGTAGTTCGAATCACCTGCTGGGAGGCTGCAGAGTGCATGGAGATGATCTGGAAGGATCACGATGGCGTCGATGCGCCAGGGATGGCGCTTCATGCATTCACGGAAACTGAAACGGAGCAGGTCGAGATGTTCGGTGAGTAAACGGCTGTTACGGTCAGCCAAGTTGAGGGTGAAGAACCAGGTGGCACCCGGGGTGTGGTCGCGACGGTAGTTGGTCATGGCGAGGCTTCCTTGCCTGTAGATGATGGGTTTCGCAGGCTCTACCCATCCTACAAACGGGGATTCACGTCGAGCACAAGCCTAGGTGTCCGATCCCTCCCATGCACCCGTAGGATGGCGTAGAGCGCAGCGAAACCCATCACCGCTCCCAGCGCCAGGCCATCGCCCTACCGGCTCGCCACCCAACAATGACAATATGCTGGTTTCCAACGCACCTCCCGACACAAGGCGGCCCTCGATGAAGACCCCCGGCGGTATGTTGCTGACAGGCATCGAACTGGACCGCTCCAGCCCTGTTCCCCTCTACCGTCAGCTCTATCTGCAGGTACGCAAGCAGATCCTCTCCGGACGCCTGCCCGGCGGCACGCGCCTGCCCTCGACGCGAACCCTGTGCAAAGAACTGGGCCTGTCGCGTATCACCTTGCTCAACGCCTTTGACCAATTGACCTCCGAGGGCTTCCTGGCGTCGCGTACGGGTGCGGGCTCCTATGTCGGCGATGAGTGGGAGGGACGCAAGGCCGCAGCCGACAAACCGCGCAAGCCACCGCGCCTGTCGAGTATGAGCCAGGCCGTGCATTCCCTGCGCAGCGACCATTTCAGCGGCATGTCCTACAGCGCCTGGGCGCCGGATTGCCCGACCTCCTTCCTGCCCAGTCACCCGGCCTACGATGCCTTCCCGATGCCGGCGTGGAAGCGCCTGATAAACCGCCAGCTGCGCAAGCCGGGCAAGGCTGAACTGGGGTATGGCGAACTAAAGGGCTTACTGCGACTGCGTGAGGCCATCGTCGAATATGTTGCAGATGCACGCGGTATCGAGTGCAGCGCCGATCAGGTGGTCATCACCTCCGGCGCCCAGCAGGCGTTCAACCTTCTCGGCATGCTTCTGCTCAATCCGGGTGACAGTGTGTGGATGGAAGACCCCGGCCACATCGCCGCGCGTATCGCCTTCCAGGCGCAAGGCTGTCATCTGGTGCCCCTCGCCATCGACGACCAGGGCCTGGACGTGCAACAGGGTTTGCGTGAATGCCCGGAGGCGCGATTGGCCTTTACCACCCCCTCGCGCCAGCACCCGTTGGGCACCACCATGAGCTACGCGCGGCGCCAGGAACTGATCGACTGGGCCGGGCGCTTCCAGGGATGGATCATCGAGGACGACTGCGACAGCGAGTTCCGCTATGTCGGTCGCCCGCAGCCAGCGCTATACGCCATGGACCAGTGGGACAAGGTCATCCACGTGGGCACCTTCAGCAAGGTGCTGTACCCGTCCCTGCGCCTGGGGTACGTGATCCTCCCGGAAGACCTGGTGGACCCCTTCTGTGCCATTCGGGCCGTCATGGACCGCAGCCCCTCCACGCTGCACCAGGCCACCACCGCCGACTTCATGCTGGACGGTCACTTCCTGGGCCACATACGCCGCATGCGCAATCTCTACCAGGCGCGGCAGGCGTGCCTGGTAGAGGCGTTGCAGCGCCACCTGGGCGGCTACCTGAACGTGAATGCCGTGGAAGCAGGACTGCACCTCATTGGCTGGCTGCCCGAGACGACGGACGACGCCGCCCTCGCCCGCTCGCTCGCCGACCATCAGGTCTACACCTACGCCCTGCGTGATTACTGCATCCGCCACCAGATGCCGCCTGGGCTACTGCTGGGGTTCGCCGCCATGCCGGAAACGCAGGCCGAACAGCGTGTACAGGAATTCGCGCGGGCTCTGAGTACCCTTGGCGTACGAATTTGAGCGCGGACCCGCGCTCAAAATGGCTATTTAAACCAAACAATAGTGGCTATAGGTATAGCGCCATTCCGGAGCGATAAAAGCACTGCCGGCCACCCCGGCGTCGCTATCAGGAATGACAATAATGAACGCTATACAAGCCCGATTCGCCGCCCTGCTAAGCCATAACGCAGGGGCGGACAGTGCGCCCCCGCCGCTGACTCCCGACCTTGCCCGCCGCCTGCTGGAACGCCTGGACACCATGCGCCTGTTCGCCCACGGCTATCCGCTGCTGACCAACCTCACCCAGGGGCGTGTCACGCCCGAAGACATGCTCGACTTCGCTTACCGGCATGAGCTCGACGGCCTCTCGCTGCACCTGCTGGACGGCGAGCACAACAGCCTTTCGCGCATGACCGCCGAGCAACTTGCCGCATTCGCCGAAAAAGCCCGTGCGCTGGAGCTGGACGTGCATGTGGAGATCAGCAGCACCCTGCCCGAGGACGTCGATCAGGCAGTGGCGGTGGCCCGTGCAATCGGCAGCCGCAATATACGCGTCTACTCCCGCTACGAGGGCCACCTCTCGCGCGTGATGGACCTGATCGAAGACGACCTGCAACGCCTGGCGCGGCTGGCCGACGAGCACGACCTCAACTTCGACTTCGAGCAGCACGAGGAACTCAAGAGCGACGAGATCGCCAGCCTGCTTCGCCGTGTCGGTCATCCACGCCTGAATGCCCTGTTCGACTTCGGCAACATGATCAATGCCTGCGAACAACCGCTACCGGCACTGGCCCATCTCGCGCCCTACATTCGACAGGTGCACCTCAAAGGCGTGCGCGTGGTCCCCGAGCAGAGCGGCTTCGGCCACTACGGCGTGCTCCAGGGCGGCGCCGACGACCAGTTGCCTGGCGCACGCATGCTGCTGGAACTGCTGCTGTTGGGCGAAACCGCTCCGCAAGTAGTGGCGTTCATCCTCGAGCAGGAGAACCACTACATCGCCCCCGCCTTCCGGCAGACCGGCGAAGACGCCGATCCCTTCATTCCCTACCGCGAAATGAGCGAGACGCCGCTGCCCCCGGGCTACAGCCTCGAACGCATGCTCGCCGACGAACACCGCTGGGCCAACAACCAGGTGCGCTACATGCGCGGCCTGCTGGCGGAACTGCGCCTGCTGGCCGAACTGACGCTGGACGACGCAGAACGCATCTGACCGGCCGATCAATCGGCCCTTCGACAACTCTGGAAGCTGTGGAGAACAACAATGACAGCACAGAACAAAGCCAAATGGCTCCGTTTCCTGGTCCTCGTCCTTGGCGGCGGAACCATCTACAAACTGGCCAACCTCAAGGACGCCTTCTACATCCCGATGCAGGAGCACATGGGGCTGACCCATACCGAAATCGGCACCCTGCTCAGTGCAAACGCCATCATCGCCACCGCGCTGTTCGTGGTCGGCGGCTTCCTCGCTGACCGTTTCGAGACGCGCAAGCTCATCCCCCTCGGCCTGATCGGCACCGGTGCCCTGGGCCTGTACCTGGCCAGTTTCCCCGGCTACAGCCAGCTGCTGATCGTCTTCGCACTGCTCGCTGTGTGCGCCGACTGCATCTTCTGGCCATCCCTGCTCAAGGCGATCCGCAACCTCGGCGACGACGGTGAACAGGGACGCATGTTCGGCTTCCTGGAAGGCGGCCGTGGCGTGGTGGACACACTCGTGGCTTTCTCAGCGCTAGGGGTTTTCGTCGCCCTCGGCTCCGGCGCCGCCGGGTTGAAGGCCGCCATCCTGTTCTATTCGGGCATCGATATCGTTGTCGGCCTGCTTACGCTGTTCCTGCTCAGGGACGCGCGCCAGGCGAACGGTAACCGCGAACCCATCGGCTTCGCCGGCCTGATGGAGGCGGTGCGCATGCCAGGCATCTGGCTGGTGAGCCTGAACGTGTTCATGGTCTACATCGTCTACTGCGGCCTGACCTACTTCATCCCTTACCTGAAGGACATGTACGAGCTGCCGGTGGCCCTGGTCGGCGCCTACGGCATCATCAACCAGTACTTCCTCAAAGTGCTGGGTGGTCCAGCCGGTGGCTTCATCGCCGACAAGGGTCTGAAGAGTCCCAGCCGCTACCTGAAGTGGGCTTTCCTCGCGCTGCTGCCGCTGATGGCCGTGATCTTCAGCATCCCCCATGGTGAGAGCTACATCTATGCCGGCATGGCCGCCACCCTCTCCTTCGCCCTGGTGGTATTCACCATGCGCGGCGTGTTCTGGGCGCCGATGAGCGAAGTGGGAATTCCCTCGCGGATCAGCGGCTCGGCCTTCGGCATCGGCTGCCTGATCGGCTACGCGCCCGGCATGTTCGCCTACATCATCTATGGCGCACTGCTCGACCACTATCCGGGCGAACAGGGCTACACCTACGTGTTCACGCTGATGAGCGTGCTGGCTGTAATCGGTTTCATGGTTTCCAGCCTGCTGCAACGTTCGGTGAGCAAACGCGTCGCTGCGACTTCCGGTGAATCGCTGGCTTGATCGCCGCACCCTGCAAAAGCCGGCCATCAGGCCGGCTTTTTCTGATGCCCCTCCCGCTAATACGTCATCGCCCTACGCCGCTCGCAACCTCGTTCGATCCACGTGATTGATCGTGCGCCAGATCTGTTTGGGCGATGCCAGGGCGGCCGCCGTGGTCCAGCGCTGATCCGGATCGCTTCCGATGCGCAGCAAGCCTGTGTGATTGGCCTTGTCCGCGTCGAACAGTGGATCAGGGTCGTAGAAACCAAGGGCGTAGCGCAATTGCTCGACATCTTCAGGCCGACCTGTCAGGAACTGCCAGCCAGGTCCGATGTGGTGCTGTTCGACATAGGCCTTGAGGACATGCGGACTATCCAGCAAGGGTTGCAGGCTGATCGAGTACATAAAGACGTCGCGCCCCACACGGTCGCCCAATAGCTGCTGCACCTGCTTTAGATTCGCCGTGGCGGTCGGGCAAATCCCGGTACAACTGGCGTACATCATGTTGATGGCGACCACCTTCCCACGCACCAGGTCGTCGTAGAACCTGACCGCTTTGCCCTCGTGCGTGTACAGCGGCGTATTGGGAATGCGTTGCTCGCCGGTCGTACCGGCGTCCGTCGCTCGCGGCAGACTCAGGATACTGTGCAAGGCATATAGCCCCAGTGCGGCGGTCCCCATACCGAGCATCAAATCTCTTCGTGTGTTCATCTGGTCTCCACCCTTGCCGATCAAGTGGATGTATCCACGACATTCAAACGCACCATCATTTCGTGGTCCTCGTGAATCACGTTGTGACAGTGCATCACGTACTTGCCGGTGAAATCGCGAAAACGCACCAGCAACCGGATGGTCATGCTCCCCTCGAGCACGAAGACGTCCTTGCGACCTCGCTCGTGAGGCGGCACCGCCCCCGAGCTTTTGCTGAGGATTCGCCCCTCCTCCAGATGGATATGGACGGGATGGTCCCAGCCACCCTTGCCCGACAGTTCCCAGACTTCGGTGGCACCCAGCGGAATTGGACTTGCCCCTATCAAACCGGACACCGGTACCCCGTTAAGTTGATGCCTCAGCCAAGCGTCTGAACTCCCGAGGTGAGCGGTAGTTCAGTGCGCTGTGCGGATGTTCCTCGTTGTAATGCTCGAAGGCGATGGCCAGGTTGCGCAGGGCCGTCGCTCGATCGGGCTTGGGCATGTGGCGGATATAGTCGCGCTTCATGGTCTTCACGAAGCTCTCCGCCATCCCGTTGCTCTGTGGGCTGCACACCGGTGTTGTCAGAGGTAGCAGGCCGATCTGCCGGGCAAAGACCCGGGTCTGTTCGGCGGTATAGGCCGAGCCGTTATCGCTCAGCCATTGCACCGGCGACGCAGGCAGCTCGCTACCGAAGCGTTGCTCGACGGCTTCCAGCATCACGTCGCGGACATCGTCGCCACTGTAGCCGTGTGGGCTGGCCACCCAACTGATGGCTTCGCGGTCGCAGCAGTCCAGAGCGAAGGTCACGCGCAGTTTGTCACCATCCTCGCAGCGGAACTCGAAGCCATCCGAACACCAGCGGGTGTTGCTTGTATCCACGGCGACACGACCTTCGTGACGCCGCGCCACACCCGGCTGCTTGCGACGGCGTTCCAGCAACAGATCGTGATCACGCATGACGCGGTAAACCCGCTTCACGTTGACCGGTGGCAGGGCCTGTTGCTCATGCTGCCGACGCAACAGACCCCAGATCCGACGATAGCCATAGCTGGGCAGGGCGCCGACTGCCTGCTGGATCTGCTCGACCAAGGTCACATCGTTGAACGCTCGGCGCCGACGAGGCCGCAGCCCTGGAGCGGGTTGTTTGAGTCGAGCCGTCAATTGCGAGCGCGCCACACCGAGACTCTCACTGACCGCCTTCACTGGTCGTCCCCCGGCAACAAGGGTGAGTGCGCAATCCATTTTCGCGAGCGGGCGATCTCCACCGCTTCCTTGAGGATCTCGGCCTCCATGGTCTTCTTGCCCAGCATCCGTTGCAGTTCGCGGATCTGCTTGAGGGCATCGGCCAACTCGGAGGCGGGCACCACCGCTTCACCGGCACTGACCGCCGAGAGGCTGCCGTCCTGGTAGAGCTTGCGCCAGTGGAACAGTTGGTTGGGGTTGATGCCGTTGCGCCGGGCCACCACCGAGACGCTTTGCCCGGGCTCGAGACTCTCGCGCACCATGGCCAGTTTTTCCTCGACGCTCCAGCGGCGACGCCGCTCCTGGCCGAGCACTTCGATGGTTTTGTCTTTGCTGGTAGTCATAAACACAGTCGTTTGCCTATCCCTTATGGTAAGGGGGAAACGGTGTCCTGTGTTTCAAGGGGCTCGTTCA
>NZ_SSOL01000028.1:0-134155 GCF_029871275.1 Pseudomonas sp. BN414 | reverse complement strand
GCCAGGCCACCGCGCGAGGTTTCCTTGTACTTGTCGTGCATGTCGGCGCCGGTGTCGCGCATGGTGCGGATCACCTGGTCCAGCGAGATGAAGTGCTCGCCGTCGCCGCGCAGGGCCATCTGCGCCGCGTTGATCGCCTTCACCGCGGCAATCGCGTTGCGCTCGATGCAGGGCACCTGCACCAGCCCGCCCACCGGATCGCAGGTCAGCCCGAGGTTGTGTTCCAGGCCGATCTCGGCGGCGTTCTCCAGCTGCGCCGGGGTCGCCCCCAGCACTTCCGCCAACCCCGCGGCCGCCATCGCGCAGGCCGAGCCGACTTCGCCCTGGCAGCCGACTTCGGCGCCGGAGATCGAGGCGTTTTTCTTGCAGAGGATGCCGACGGCGGCTGCGCCGAGGAAGAAGTGCACCACGTCGTCGTCGGTGGCCTCGGGGTTGAAGCGCATGTAGTAGTGCAGCACCGCCGGGATGATTCCGGCCGCGCCGTTGGTGGGTGCGGTGACCATGCGCCCGCCGGCGGCGTTTTCCTCGTTCACCGCCAGGGCGTAGAGGTTGACCCATTCCATGGCGCTCATGGTGCTGCCGATCACGTTGGGCTTGCCCAGCTCCTGCAGGCTGCGGTGCAGCTTCGCCGCGCGCCGGCGCACATTGAGCCCGCCGGGGAGGATGCCTTCGTGACCGAGGCCGTTGGTCACGCATTCCTGCATGGCGTCCCACAGTTTCAGCAGCCCGCTACGAATCTCCGCCTCGCTGCGCCAGGCCTTCTCGTTGGCCAGCATCAGCTCGGAGATGCGCAGGTTGTGGCGCTGGCAAAGCTCCAGCAGCTCTTCGGCGCTGGAGAAGTCGTAGGGCAGTGCGGTGGCGTCCTGGTCCAGCTGGCCGGACTTCGCCTGGGCCTCGTCGACGACGAAGCCGCCGCCGATGGAGTAGTAGGTGTCGCGGTGCAGTTCACCCGCCGCGCCTTCGACGATCAGGGTCATGGCGTTGGGGTGGTACGGCAGGTTCTCGTCCAGCAACAGCAGGTCGCGGTTCCAGTCGAAGGCCACCGGGTGACTGCCATCGAGCCGCAGTTCGCGGCTTTCCCGCAGCGCCTCGATGCGCGGGGCGATCTGCTTCGGGTCGACGCGGTCCGGCCACTCGCCCATCAGCCCGATCAGGGTCGCGCGGTCGGTGCCGTGGCCGACACCGGTGGCCGACAGCGAGCCGTACAGGCGCACCTCGACGCGCGTCACCTGGGCCAGCAGGCCGCGCTCGCGCAGTGCCGTGGCGAACAGCGCCGCCGCCCGCATCGGGCCCACGGTGTGCGAGCTGGAAGGGCCGATACCGATCTTGAACAGGTCGAACACGCTGATGGCCACAGGTAAAACTCCGGTAGGAATGACACTTGGCGACATGATCGGCATTTCACCGAAGCGCGGACTTCCCACACCGACTTGCTCGTATCCAAACACGTCGTGGCGGCACACCGGATCGACCTGGACACTGTGGGGGCGAATTCATTCGCTAAGGGCAACGCAGTTGCCCCTGAACCTATGCAGGGCAGACCTTCGGCCTGCTTGGCGAATGAATTCGCCCCCACAAAAGAGCGCCCCCAAAAGTGGCTGTTGCCTTGCATTAGCCGCGACAGATAAGTTCTGAGTGCGACCGAGTCGGTAGTCAGGCAATGCGTCTGGCCCGCATCATTCCCGCGCCCGGGGGCGGGGGCCTGCAGCAGTCCGACAGCCACGCGAGTCCGGAAAACGACAATAAATCCAGCTGTGGATGGACCCCTCCCATGACTCGACCCACCACTCCCCTGCTGGCAGCATCGCTGCTGGCCATCTCCCTGTTCAGTACCCAGGCCACCCTGGCAGCCGCCGATCCCGAGCGCTGCTCCACGGTGCACTTCGCCGACGTCGGCTGGAGCGATATCACCGTCACGACTGCCGTCACCCGACATGTGCTGAGCGAGCTCGGCTATGTCACCAAGGTCAAGCGCCTGTCGGTGCCTGACACCTACAAGGCCCTTGGCGAAGGCAAGATCGACGTGTTCCTCGGCAACTGGATGCCGAGCATGGAAAACGACATCCGCCCCTACCTGGAAAAGGGCACGGTGGAAAACCTCGGCGCCAACCTGACCGGCGCCAAGTACACCCTGGCGGTGAATCAGGCAGCCTGGGACGGCGGACTGAAAAGCTTCGCCGACCTGGCGAAGTTCAAGCAGCAGCTGGGTGGGAAGATCTACGGCATCGAGCCGGGCAATGACGGCAACAAGCTGATCGACAAGATGATCAAGGGGAACGCTTTCGGCCTCGGCGAATTCAAACTGGTGGAGTCGAGCGAGAACGGCATGCTCTCGCAGGTCAAACGCGCCGAGCACCTCAACCAGTGGGCGGTGTTCCTCGGCTGGGAACCGCACCCGATGAACAACCAGTTGCAGATGCATTACCTGGCCGGGGGCGATGACGTGTTCGGCCCCGACTTCGGCGGCGCGACCGTCTATACCAACGTGCGCAAGGGCCTGACCCAGGAGTGCCCGAACCTCGGGCGACTGTTGAAGAACCTCAAGTTCAGCCTGGCCATGGAGAACCACCTGATGGAGGCCATACTGAATCAAAGTACCAACCGCCGACGCGAAGCAAAGGCGTGGCTGAAGGCCAATCCCGACACCCTGGCTGCCTGGCTGCAGGGTGTTACGGCGCGCGACGGCAGCCCTCTACCGGTGGCCCTCACACAGGCCAACGCACCGTAAGCGTCGCATCCAGCGATATCCTTAGGCCATGTCGTCGCGCAACATATGGACGTCGCAAACCGACAATTGCCAAGGCCTCAAGGCTTTATCGTTGAGTCACCCGATTCGTCGCTGCCGGTTCCCGTGAACCGGCAGACCGCGAGCACACCGCTCCGGACCGAAGAACACAAGCGGCGACCTCCCCCCGAACAGAGGTCGGCCTAATAAGAAATTTCGGAAGTACGCGCACCTCCGGCCGAGGTGCTGAACCCGCCCAGGGAATGGGTTTCGTAACACTGCCAGAGGGCTGCGAGGTTCTCGAAACATTGTTATCCACACAGGCAAGACAGTCGGCATCACCGGGCTGAGCGTCGTCGAGCGCCGGTTCTGGCTCCGTGTAGCTGTCCTGGATGTCTACTGAAGGGGAAATATCCCATGCAGTCTGGAAAGATCGTGGTTCAAAACCTCTACAAGGTTTTCGGGCAACAACCACAAGAAGCAATCGATTTACTCAAGCAGGGCTGGAGCAAGGAAAAGATCCTGGCTGAGCGCGGCGCCGTGATCGGCGTCAGCGACGTGTCCTTCAGCGTCAACGAAGGTGAAATCTTCGTGCTGATGGGCCTGTCGGGTTCGGGCAAGTCGACCTTGATTCGCTTGATCAACCGTTTGATCGAACCTACCGCCGGTGACGTGTTCATCGATGGGCAGAACGTCGCCAAGCTACCCACGTCGCAATTGATCGACCTGCGTCGTCGGGACATGAGCATGGTGTTCCAGTCCTTCGCCCTGATGCCCTCGCGCTGCGTGCTGGACAACGCAGCCTTCGGCCTCGAAGTGGCCGGCAAGGGCAAGAAGGAGCGCGAGAAGCGCGCCATGGAAGTGCTGGAGCAGGTTGGCCTGGCCAGCTTCGCCCACAAGTACCCCCATGAGCTTTCCGGCGGTATGCAGCAGCGTGTCGGCCTGGCCCGCGCCCTCGCCGTGGACCCGTCGATGATCATCATGGACGAGGCCTTCTCCGCCCTTGACCCGCTCAAGCGTCGCGAGATGCAGGATGTGCTGCTGGACCTGCAGAAGAAGCACAGCCGCACCATCATCTTCGTGTCCCACGATATCGAGGAAGCCATGCGCATCGGTTCGCGCATCGGCATCATGGAAGGCGGCAAGCTGATCCAGGTGGGCACGCCCCAGGAGATCATCGAGAACCCCGCCAACGACTACGTGCGCAACTTCTTCAACACGGTCGATACCAGCCGCTACCTCACCGCCGGCCAGCTCAAGTCCGACAGCGTTCCGCTGTTCGTGCACAACGGCAAGGCGCCGGACGCGCAGACGGTCTGCCAGAAGCTGCAGGCCATGGACAAGCACTACGCCTTCATCGTCGACGAGAAGAACAACTTCCGTGGCTCCATCAGCCTCGAGAAGATCGCGCTCCTGGTCGAGGGTGGCCGCACTCTGGACCTGGAGCAGAGCCTGCTCAAGCACATCGATCCGGTACCGGAAGACCTGCCGCTCGACAGCGTCATCCAGCGCCTGGTGATCAACGAGGGGCCGATCCCGGTGGTCGACCAGAGTGGCCGCTATAGCGGCGCGATCAGCAAAGGCCGCCTGCTGAGCCGCCTGCGGGGAGAATGACGATGAGCGAGAAACTGGATCTTGGCAGCTGGGTGAATGACGTCGTCCAGCACCTGCTCGAAAACTACAGCGGCGCCTTCGAAAGCGTCGGCAACGTGGTCAGCGGCTTCTCCGAGCTGATCGAACGCTTCCTGATGTGGCCGCCGGCCTGGGTACTGATCGCGGTATTCGTCGGCCTCGGCCTCTGGCGCATCGGCGTCAAGTTCGCCCTGTTCACCGCCGCATCGCTGGTCCTGATCGTGCTGACCGGCTTCTGGGAGCAGACCGTGGTCACCCTCGGCCTGACCTTCTCGTCCACCTTGATCAGCCTGTTGCTTGGCATTCCGCTGGGCATCTGGGCAGCCAAGAGCGAGCGCGTGGCGGTGATCATCCGCCCGGTCCTGGACTTCATGCAGACCATGCCGGCGTTCGTTTACCTGATCCCTGCAGCCATGCTCTTCGGCCTCGGCCGCGTACCCGGCATCATCGCCACGGTGATCTTCGCCATGCCGCCGGCGGTGCGACTGACCGCGCTGGGTATCCGCCAGGTCAACAAGGAAATCGTCGAGGCCGGTCAATCCTTCGGCTGCAACAGCTGGCAACTGCTATACAAAGTGCAGCTGCCGAATGCCATGCCGTCGATCATGGCCGGCGTGAACCAGACCATCATGATGGCGCTGTCCATGGTGATCATCGCGTCGATGGTCGGCGCCGGTGGCCTGGGTAACGACGTACTCGCCAGTATCCAGCGCCTGGACATCGGCCTGGGCTTCGAAAGCGGCATGGCCGTGGTACTGCTGGCGATCATTCTCGACCGCATCACCGAAAGCTTCGGTACTCGCCAGACCACGACCCGCGGTCGTGTCTTTGGCCGGCTCGGAGCCAAACTGCAGCGGCAGCAAGCGCACTAAGAACGCTTCACCTTTTCAATGTCAGGGAGTCGCTAATGAAAAAAATGAAGAAAGTCGCTGCATTGGGCCTGCTGGCCTGCGCGCTGACCCAGGGTGCCTGGGCCCAGGAGCCGCAGAGCTGCAAGCAGGTCCGTTTCGCCGAGATCGGCTGGGCCGACATCGCCGCCACCACCGGCGTGGCCATGGTGCTGACCGAAGGACTGGGCTACACCCCGCGCAAGATCATGGCGTCCGTGCCCATCGCCTTCACCGGCGTGAAGAACAAGCAGATCGACGTCTTCCTCGGCTACTGGGCGCCCTCCATGGACGCGGTGATCGAGCCCTTCACCAAGGACAATGGCGTGAAGGTGCTGCCGACTCCCAACCTGGAAGGTGCCAAGTACACCCTGGCGGTTCCCACCTACGCAGCTGACGCCGGCCTGAAGAGCTTCCAGGACATCGCCAAGTTCAAGGACCAACTGGGCGGCAAGATCTACGGCATCGAACCGGGTAACGATGGCAACCTGCTGATCGACAAGATGATCAAGGGCAACCAGTTCGACCTGGGTCAATTCCGCATGGTCGAGTCGTCCGAAGCCGGCATGCTGGTCCAGGTGCAGCGCGCGGTTAAGAAGAAGGAACCGGTGGTATTCCTGGGGTGGGCACCTCACCCGATGAACACCCAGTTCGACATCACCTACCTGGCTGGCGGCGATGATGTGTTCGGCCCGGACTTTGGCGCCGCCAAGGTCTTCACCGTGGTACCGCCGGACTACGAACAGCGCTGCGCCAACGTCGGCAAACTGCTGAACAACCTGCAGTTCAGTGTCGAGATCGAAAGCCAGCTGATGGAGAAGATCCTCGAGAAGGAAGACCCGGTGAAAGTTGCCACCGGCTGGCTCAAGGCCAACCCGGCCGTGCTCGACAAGTGGCTGGCTGGCGTTACCACCTATGACGGCCAGGACGGCGCCGCTGCCGTGAAGAAACACATCGGCCTGTAATTCCCAGGCTCCGCTCCGGAGCCTGTTTCCTTGCAATTCGCCAATCGTGGCCCGGCAACGGGCCACGACGGGCACTGTCGCGAACCCGCCAGAGAACGGGCCATCGACCACGTAGTTGGCTGCCAATCCCACCTGATGGAGCAATACGTATGCGCAAGTTGAAATCCCTGTGTCTGAAGACCCTTGGCGTCGCCACCCTTGCCCTCGGCATGGGCATGGTCAACGCCGCTGATAAACCCACCCTGAAGATCGGCTTCGTGAACGGTTGGGACGACAGCGTCGCCGCTTCCTATGTCGCGGGCGAAATCCTCAAGGAAAAACTCGGCTATGGCGTCGAACTGAAGCCCGTCGAGCCGGCGATCATGTGGCAGGGCGTAGCCCGTGGCGACCTGGATGCCACCCTCTCGGCCTGGCTGCCGGCTACCCACGGCGAGTACTTCGAAAAGCTGAAGGACAAGGTCGTCGTGCTGGGTTCCAACTACAAGGGCGCCAAGATCGGCCTGATCGTCCCTGACTACGTGCAAGCCAAATCCATCGAGGACCTGAACACCTACAAGGCCGACTTCGACGGCAAGATCACCGGCATCGACGCCGGCGCCGGCGTGATGCGCCGCACCGAAGACGCCATCAAGCAATACAACCTCGACATCAAGCTGATGCCCAGCTCCGGCCCGGCCATGGCCACCGCCCTGACCCGCGCCGAGAAAGCGCAGAAGCCGATCGTGGTGACCGGCTGGATTCCGCACTGGATGTTCGCCAAATGGAAGCTGCGCTTCCTGGAAGACCCGAAAAAAGTCTATGGCGATGACGAGCACGTCGACACCGTGGTCAACCCTGGCCTGGAAGCCAAGGCAGCCGACGCCACCGCATTCCTGAAGAAATTCTCCTGGAGCGGCGAAGAAGTGGGTGCCGTGATGCTGGCTATCCGCGAAGGTGCCAAACCGGAAGCCGCCGCCAAGGACTGGATCGCCAAGAACCCGCAACGTGTGGATGAGTGGCTTAAGTAAGCAGCCTCCTTGCTCCAGAACGCCCCCGCCGGCCATCGCCCGCGGGGGCGTTCTGTTTTTTGTGGGGGCGAATTCATTCGCTTTGGGCAACGCAGTTGCCCCTCCTCAGGCAGACCTTCGGCCTGCATAGCGATTGAAATCGCCCCCACAAAAGCATTCCCCATCCGCCGATGCACCTTGATCAACCCCATCGATTGATCGATCAATCAATTTCCCCCTAGACTGCGCGCTCCCAATTCCCGCACAAAATGGTGGAAATACCCGATGCCCAAGGTCGGAATGCAGCCGATCCGTCGCTCGCAGTTGATCCAGGCCACCCTCGAAGCCGTCGACCAGGTAGGCCTCAGCGATGCCAGCATCGCCTACATCGCCCGCATCGCCGGTGTCTCCAACGGCATCATCAGCCACTACTTCCAGGACAAGAACGGCCTGCTGGAAGCGACCATGCGCCATCTGATGGCCGCACTGAGCAGCGCCGTGCGCCAGCGCCGTGCCACCCTGCGCGACGACACTCCCCGCGCGCACCTGCGGGCGATCGTCGCCGGGAACTTCGATGACAGCCAGGTCAGCGGACCGGCCATGAAGACCTGGCTGGCCTTCTGGGCGGCGAGCATGCACCAGCCCTCCCTGCGTCGACTGCAACGCATCAACGATCACCGGCTCTACTCCAACCTGTGCTGCGAACTGCGCCGTGCCCTGCCCCAGGACCAGGCGCGCTCCGCTGCCCGTGGCCTGGCCGCGCTGATCGACGGCCTGTGGCTGCGCGGCGCCCTGTCGGGCGATGGCTTCAATATCGAGCAGGCACTGCATATCGCCTACGAGTACCTGGATCAGCAGTTGGCCAAGGCCGAACGCTCCAGTGTGGGGGCGAATTCATTCGCCAAGGGCGGCGCAGCCGCCCCTCTCAACACCCCGGGGCAGACCTCCGGCCTGCTTGGCGATTGAAATCGCCCCTACAGGAAAATACGAAGCCACCAACAAAAAAGCCCGGTCCAGTGACCGGGCTTTTTCATTTCAGGCTGTCGGCCAATCAGGCCGCTTCGCCTCGCAGCTGGACGACTTTCGCCGGCTTCGGCGCATGCTCCATCGCCGCGACATCCGCCTTCATCTGCTTGAGCAGGGCGAACATGTAGAGCAGCAGCACCACCGAGAACGGCAGGCCAGCCAGCACGACCACCGTCTGCATCGCGGTGAAGTTGCCGGCGAACAGCAGGCCGATGGTCGCCAGGGTCACCACCACGGACCAGAAGATGCGCAGCCAGTTGGGCGCGTCTTCGTCCAGGTCGCCTTCCTCGCGGGAAAGGTTGGCCAGCATCACCGAGCCGGAGTCAGCCGGGGTGAGGAAGAGCACGAAGCCGACGCAGATCGACAGGCCGATCACCGCCTTGGACCAGGGGTAGTGCTCCAGCAGCAGGTAGATGGACATCGCTGGCTGCTCCAGTGCCGCCTTGCCGAGGTCCGCCGCGTTCTGGTTCATCACCAGGTCGATGGCGCTGTTACCGAACACCGACAGCCAGGCCAGGGTGAAGCCCAGCGGGATCAGCAGCACGCCGCTGACCAGCTCACGCACGGTGCGGCCTCGGGAGATACGGGCCACGAACATGCCGACGAAGGGCGCCCAGGAAATCCACCAGGCCCAGTAGAACAGGGTCCACAGGCCCATCCACTCTTCGCTCTTGCCGGACTGGCCGGTGTAGACGTAGAGGTCGAACGTCTTCAGCACCAGGCCGTTGAGGTAGTCGCCGAGGTTCTGCACGAAGCCGTTGAGCAGGTGCAGCGTCTGGCCAGCCAGCAGCACGAATACCAGCAGGCCGCTGAACAGGATGATGTTCAGGTTCGACAGGCGGCGGATGCCCTTCTCGATCCCGGATACCGCGGCCAGGGTAGCCACCGCGCTCATCACCAGGATCACCGCCAGCAGTGCGCCCTGGCTGTGGGGCATGCCGAACAGGTACTCGAGGCCGGAGGACACCTGCAGCGAACCGATACCGAGGTTGGTCACCAGGCCCAGCAGGGTCACGAAGATGCCGAAGCAGTCCACCGCATTACCCACCGCACCCTTCATCCGGCGCTCGCCGAACAGCGGGTAGAGCGCCGAGCGCAGCGCCAGCGGCTTGTTGTGGCGGTAGGCGAAGTAGCCAACCGCCAGGCCCACCAGCGCATAGATGGCCCAGCCATGCACGCCCCAGTGGAGGAAGGTCAGCTGCAACGCCTGGCGCGCGGCGGACTGGCTGCCCGGCTCGCCTTCCGGCGGATTGTAGAGATGGTCGATGGGCTCGGACGCCGCGAAGTACAGCAGCGAAATGCCGATGCCCGAGGAAAACAGCATGCCGGCCCACGCGCCGTAGCTGAAGTCCGGGCGGCTGTCGTCGGCGCCCAGGCGCAGTTGGCCGTAGCGGGAGAAGGCGACATAGAGGACGAAGAACAGGTACGCGCCGATGGCCAGCATGTAGTACCAGCCGAAGCTGCGCGACAACCAGGCCTGAGCCTTGCCGAGCACATTGCCGGCGTCTTCGGGGAACACGATCAAGGCAACCGTGAGCAGCATGATGAGCGCGGTGGATCCGTAGAACACGACCGGATTCAGGCGCACCTTCCCGTGATTTGTTGTTGTTGGAGCTTCACTCATCTGGAAATACCAAGGCAGTTAAAGCAGGCGCCCAATGGGCGCAACGACAGACCGCACCTGCGGCTGCGACGGGTGGCAACCGCCGTCCGAAGGCCTGAAATCAGGTGCGGCGAACTGCCGCATCCCGCTTCATGGTGCGCAGCTTATTCTTTGTTGTTTGAACGTTCAATAAAAATAAAGTAGGCTGATTTTCGACCTGTCCGGAACGGTTCCGGGATGCGGAGGAAACCCATGCCAAAAGTCGGAATGCAGCCCCTGCGGCGCACCCAACTGATCCACGCCACACTCGAGGCGGTGGACCAGGTCGGCATGGGCGACGCCAGCATTTCCTACATTGCGCGGCTCGCCGGGGTTTCCAACGGCATCATCAGCCACTACTTCCAGGACAAGAACGGACTGTTGGAAGCCGCTATGCGCTTCCTCATGAACGATCTGCAGGACGCGGTACGCAAGCGCCGTGAAGCCATGCGCGACGACAGTGCGCGCGGCTACATCCGCTCGATCATCGACGGCAACTTCGACGAGACCCAGGTCAACGGCCCGGCCATGAAGACTTGGCTAGCGTTCTGGGCAAGCAGCATGCACCAGCCGTCCCTGCGCCGTTTGCAGCGCATCAACGACCTGCGCCTCTACTCGAACCTGTGCTGGCAGTTCCGCCGCGAACTCGATGTAGAAGGCGCCCGAACCGCCGCGCGTGGCCTGGCCGCCCTGATCGACGGCCTCTGGCTGCGCGGCGCGCTTTCTGGCGAAGCCTTCGAAACCGAGCAGGCCCGCCGGCTCGCCTACGAATTCCTTGATCAACAACTGACCAAGCAGGCGGCCTGAGCCGCCCGCCTTGCGACTACAAGACCTAGAGAGGACAACCACCATGGCCCGATTCGAAGAACAGAAGCTCTACATTGGCGGCCGCTACGTCGACTCCACCAGTGGCGCCAGCTTCGAGACCATCAACCCGGCCACTGGTGAAGTCCTGGCCAGCGTCCAGCGCGCCAGCAAGGACGACGTCGAGCGTGCCGTCGCCGCTGCCGTCGAAGGCCAGAAAGTCTGGGCCGCGATGACCGCCATGCAGCGCTCGCGCATCCTGCGTCGCGCCGTGGACATCCTCCGTGAGCGCAACGACGAGCTGGCCGCCCTGGAAACCCTGGACACCGGCAAGCCGCTGGCCGAAACCAAAGCTGTGGACATCGTCACCGGCGCCGACGTGATCGAGTACTACGCCGGCCTGATCCCCGCCATCGAAGGCGAGCAGATCCCGCTGCGCGAAACCAGCTTCGTCTACACCCGCCGCGAGCCGCTGGGCGTGGTCGCCGGTATCGGCGCCTGGAACTACCCGGTGCAGATCGCCATGTGGAAATCCGCCCCGGCCCTGGCCGCCGGCAACGCGATGATCTTCAAGCCCAGCGAAGTCACCCCGCTGACCGCCCTGAAACTGGCCGAGATCTACACCGAAGCCGGCGTACCGGATGGCGTCTTCAACGTCCTCACCGGCAGCGGCCGTGAAGTCGGCCAGTGGCTGACCGAACACCCGCTGATCGAGAAGATCTCCTTCACCGGTGGCACCTCCACCGGCAAGAAAGTGATGGCCAGCGCCTCCAGCTCTTCGCTGAAGGAAGTGACCATGGAACTGGGCGGCAAGTCGCCGCTGATCATCTTCGAAGACGCCGATCTCGACCGCGCCGCCGACATCGCCGTCATGGCCAACTTCTTCAGCTCCGGCCAGGTCTGCACCAACGGCACCCGCGTGTTCGTACCGCGTGCCCTGCAAGCCCGCTTCGAGGACAAGGTGGTCGAGCGCGTGAAGCGCATCCGCCTCGGCAACCCGGAAGATGCCAACACCAACTTCGGCCCGCTGACCAGCTTCGCTCACATGGAAAGCGTGCTCGGCTACATCGAAGCCGGCCGCAAGGAAGGCGCACGCCTGCTGATCGGTGGCGAGCGCGTCACCGACGGTGAATTCGCCAAAGGCGCCTACGTGGCCGCGACCGTATTCAGCGACTGCACCGACGACATGACCATCGTCCGCGAAGAAATCTTCGGCCCGGTGATGAGCATCCTGGTGTACGACACCGAAGAAGAAGTGATCCGCCGCGCCAACGACACCGAGTACGGCCTGGCCGCCGGCGTCGTCACCCGCGACCTGGCCCGCGCCCACCGCGTGATCCACAAGCTGGAAGCCGGCATCTGCTGGATCAACACCTGGGGCGAGTCCCCCGCCGAAATGCCGGTGGGCGGCTACAAGCAGTCCGGCGTAGGCCGCGAGAACGGCCTGACCACCCTGGCCCACTACACCCGCATCAAGTCCGTACAGGTCGAGATGGGCGACTACTACTCGGTGTTCTGACCCGAGCCAGCGCCCAGGCGGCCCGGGGCATACCGGGCCGCACCATAGAACAAGATGCCGTGCCCCGGAGGTGACTCCGGGATTTCTAGCAGGTAAGTCACATGTCCCAAGAATTCGATTACATCATCGTCGGCGCCGGTTCCGCCGGCAACGTGCTGGCCACCCGCCTCACTGAAGACGCCGATGTCAGCGTCCTGCTGCTGGAAGCCGGCGGCCCGGACTACCGCCTGGACTTCCGCACCCAGATGCCCGCCGCTCTCGCCTATCCGCTGCAAGGTCGCCGCTACAACTGGGCGTACGAAACCGATCCGGAACCCTACATGAACAACCGCCGCATGGAGTGCGGCCGTGGCAAGGGCCTGGGCGGTTCCTCGCTGATCAATGGCATGTGCTACATCCGCGGCAACGCGCTGGACTTCGACGGCTGGGCCAAGGCCCCGGGCCTGGAAGACTGGACCTACCTGGACTGCCTGCCCTACTTCCGCAAGGCGGAAACCCGCGACATCGGCCCGAACGACTTCCACGGCGGCGACGGCCCGGTGAGCGTGACCACGCCCAAGACCGGCAACAACCCGCTGTTCCACGCCATGGTCGAGGCCGGCGTGCAGGCCGGCTTCCCGCGTACCGACGACCTCAACGGTTACCAGCAGGAAGGCTTCGGCCCCATGGACCGTACCGTGACCCCGGAAGGCCGTCGTGCCGCCACCGGTCGTGGCTACCTGGACCAGGCACGCAACCGTCCCAACCTGACCATCGTCACCCACGCCCTTTCCGACCGCATCCTGTTCAGCGGCAAGCGCGCCATCGGCGTCGCCTACCTGAAGGGCAACAACGACACGCCGATCACCGCGCATGCCCGCCGCGAAGTGCTGGTGTGCAGCGGAGCCATCGCTTCGCCGCAACTGCTGCAACGTTCCGGCGTCGGCCCGGCGGCCCTGCTGCGCGATCTCGACGTGCCGGTCGTACATGACCTGCCAGGCGTGGGCGCCAACCTGCAAGACCACCTGGAGCTGTACCTGCAGTACGCCTGCAAGGAACCGGTCTCGCTGTTCCCAGCCCTGCAATGGTGGAATCAGCCGGCCATCGGCGCGCAGTGGCTATTCCTCGGCACGGGCCTCGGCGCCAGCAACCAGTTCGAAGCCGGCGGCTTCATCCGCACCCGCGAGCAGTTCGAGTGGCCGAACATCCAGTTCCACTTCCTGCCGGTGGCGATCAACTACAACGGCAGCAATGCGGTTAAGGAACATGGCTTCCAGGCCCACATGGGCTCCATGCGCTCGCCGAGCCGTGGGCGCATCCACCTGAAGTCGAAGGACCCGCGCCAGCACCCGAGCATCCTGTTCAACTACATGGCTCACGAACAGGACTGGCAGGAGTTCCGCGACGGCATCCGCATCACCCGCGAGATCATGGGCCAGCCGGCGCTTGACCCGTACCGTGGCCGCGAGCTGAGCCCGGGCGCGAACCTCAAGTCCGATGCCGAGCTGGACGAGTTCATCCGTACCCACGCGGAAACCGCCTTCCACCCGTCCTGCTCCTGCAAGATGGGCACCGACGACATGGCGGTGGTGGACGGCCAGGGTCGCGTGCATGGCATGGAAGGCCTGAGGGTGGTGGACGCGTCGATCATGCCGGAGATCATCACCGGCAACCTCAACGCGACCACCATCATGATCGCCGAGAAGATCGCTGACCGAATCCGTGGCCGCAAGCCGCTGCCGCGCAGCACCGCCGACTACTACGTGGCCGGCGCCAAGCCGGTGCGCGGCACGCCGGTTCGCAAGCTGTAAGACGGCAGTCTGAACGCAACGGCCCCCGGGGGCCGTTGTAGGTAAACCCAACGATGGGCGTCCAGCAGACAGGCGCGCAGCCCGACACTCCGCTTGTTGGGTTTCGTTCCTCTACCCAACCTACGACTGTGGGGGCGAATTCATTCGCCAAAGGGTGACGCAGTCGCCCCGGCATACTTCAGGGCAGACCTTCGGCCTGCTTGGCGAATGAATTCGCCCCTACAACAACGACATCCTGCGCCCTACTCCGGCAAATCCTGCCGGATCATCCAGTGCCCGCTGGGAGGCATCAGGTGGCTGATATCGAAGCGCTGGAGGTTGTCCCGGTCGATCACCTCGATTCGCGGGCTGACACGCTGCGGCGACTGCTTACCTTCCAGCGCGCGTATGGCCAGGTCCACCGCGACCCGCGCCTGGAGCACCGGCGAATCCGTGGGTGAGGCCAGCACGGAGCCATCGGTGATGGCCTCAAGGACCCGCTCGGTGGCATAGAGCGATACCACCTGCGCCTTGTAGCGACTGCCCGCTGAACGCACCAGCTGCCCGGCGAAGGCGGCGGCTTCGGCGTTGCCGAGGATGTAATCCAGCTCCGGCTCACGGGCCAGCAGCTGGCGCACCAGAGTGGCCTGGGTGGAACGGTCCACCGGGCCATATCCACCCGCTATCAGGGTCACCCCGCCCTGCGAACCGAACTCCATCAGGCCTCGCTCGGCATCAGCGACCCAGCCGGCATCCTCAGGACCGGGCAACCAGCCCACGCGCACCGGGCGCCCGCCACTGTGTTCACGGATGTAGGTCATGGCCGCCTTGGCCATATCGGCGAAATCCACCTGGGCTCGGGCGGTGATGCCCGGGCAGTCGATGCGATTGATCAGGTCGACCACCGGCACCTTGTCGCGATGCAGCAGGGCGATCTCGTCGCAGAGCCCCTTGGCGCTGATGGCGGCAATCACATAGGCATCGGCGGCAAGCTGGCCGCAGCGGGTAAGTTGCGCACGCTGCATATCGGGATACTGGTAGCCGCCGGCCTCGTACACGCCAAGCTGCACGCCCTGGCGCTGCGCTTCCTCGTCCAGCCCCCAGGCCACGCCCCACCAGTAACGATCCATGCCATGGGGCAGCAGGGCGCAGATGCGCCAGGGCTTGCTCGCGCTGGTGAGCGGCCGGTAGCTGGCATCGCGTCCATCCACCTCGACCTGCAACGGAAACCACTCCGCCGCGACGCAGGAGGTCGCGCTCAGCCAGCTCAACAGCAGGGCACAGAGGGTCCGCATGGGGACATCCCTTCCATGGCAGGAACAGTGGGGTATGGATAGTGGCAAGCCTGGCAGCCGGGCGCCAGCTCTCCTTGGTCCAAATGTGACCGGCTGGAAACAGGGCCGGCCGGCGCCTAAAGTGCGCAGGGTCCCATACGCAAGGATCGACATGGCCGAGCCCGTCTCCCTCGATGCCCGCACCGCCCGCATGCTGCCCTGGCTGGTCGCGGTGGCCTTCTTCATGCAGGCTCTCGACGGCACCATCCTCAATACCGCCCTGCCCGCCATGGCCCGCGACCTGGCTGAGGACCCGCTGCGCATGCAGTCGGTGGTCATCGCCTACATGCTCACCGTGGCCCTGCTGATTCCGGCCTCCGGCTGGATCGCCGACCGTTTCGGCACACGCCGCGTGTTCTTTGGTGCAGTACTGCTGTTCAGTCTGGGCTCGTTGTTCTGCGCCCTGTCCGCCACCCTGCCGCAACTGGTGGGCGCACGGGTGGTGCAAGGCCTCGGCGGCGCGCTGATGATGCCGGTGGGACGGCTGGTGGTGTTGCGTGCCTATCCCCGCACGGAACTGGTGCGGATCATGAGCTTCATCACCCTGCCCGGCCTGCTTGGCCCGCTCATCGGCCCGACGCTGGGCGGCTGGCTGGTGGAATACGCCAGCTGGCACTGGATCTTCCTGATCAATATCCCAGTTGGCCTGATCGGTGGTTTCGCCGCCTGGCGCTTTATGCCCGACCTGCGCGGTAGCGGGCCGGTGCGCCTCGACCTGATCGGTTTCCTGCTCTTCGGCACCGCCATGGTGCTGATCACCATCGCCCTGGAAGGCCTGGGCGAACTTCAACTGCCCCACGTGCGGGTGATGCTCCTGCTGCTCGGCGGCCTGGCCTGCCTCGCTGTCTACTGGCTGCATGCGGTGCAGGTCGAACGGCCGCTGTTCGCGCCATCACTGTTTCGCACCCGGACCTTCGCCGCGGGCATCCTCGGCAACCTCTTCTCGCGTCTGGGCAGCGGCGCCCTGCCCTTCCTCACGCCGCTGCTGTTGCAGGTGGCGCTGGGTTATCCACCGGCCCAGGCGGGAATGACCATGATCCCCCTGGCGCTCGCAGCCATGGCCGCGAAACCCGTGGCCAAGCCCTTGCTCGATCGCCTCGGCTATCGCCGCCTGCTGCTCGGCAACACGGTGCTGCTGGGCATGATGATCGCCAGCCTGTCGCTGATCGACGCCAATACCCCCTATCCACTGCTGCTCCTGCACCTGGGTGCGCTGGGCGCGGTGAACTCGATGCAGTTCACCGCGATGAATACCGTCACCCTGCTGGACCTGGACGACCACCAGGCCAGCAGCGGCAACAGCCTGCTCTCGGTGGTGATGCAGCTGTCCATGAGCCTCGGTGTGGCGGTGGCGGCGGCGCTGCTCGGCGGCTTCGGCAAACCCGATGCGCCCAGCGTGCTGGAGGCCTTCCAGGCCACCTACCTGTGCGTCGGCGTGCTGACCCTGCTGGCAGCGGCGATCTTCTTCCAGTTGCCGGCGGACAGCGGCCGCGCCGTGCGCCGGGTGCACAGCGATATCGACGAGTGACGGGGGAGGCGCGCAGGAGCCTGCTAAACTGCGCGCCATTTCGACTTCCAGGCCCGTCCCGTGACCACCACCGCCTTCTCCTCCCTGTCCCTCTCCGAGGCCACCCTGGCCAACCTGGAGACCCTGGGCTACCGCGACATGACGCCGATCCAGGCCCAGGCCCTGCCGCTGATCCTCAAGGGCCAGGACCTGATCGCCCAGGCCAAGACCGGCAGTGGCAAGACCGCCGCTTTCGGGATCGGCCTGCTGGAGCCGCTCAACCCGCGCTACTTCGGCTGCCAGGCGCTGGTGCTCTGCCCCACCCGCGAGCTGGCCGACCAGGTGACCAAGGAAGTCCGCCGCCTGGCCCGTGGCCACGGCAACATCAAGGTGCTGACGCTCTGCGGCGGCGTTCCGTTCGGCCCCCAGGTGGGCTCGCTGGAGCACGGCGCCCACGTCATCGTCGGCACCCCCGGCCGGGTCCAGGAGCACCTGCGCAAGGGCACCCTGGTACTCGACGGTCTCAACACCCTGGTGCTGGACGAAGCCGACCGCATGCTCGACATGGGCTTCTACGACAGCATTGCCGACATCATCGGCCAGCTCCCGGCGCGCCGGCAGACTCTGCTGTTCTCCGCCACCTACCCGGCCGGCATCGCCCAGCTGGCCAAGACCTTCATGCGCGAACCGCAGCAGGTGAAGGTGGAGGCCCTGCACGACGACAGCCAGATCGAGCAGCGCTTCTACGAAATCGACCCGCGCCAGCGCATGGACGCCGTGCTGCGCCTGCTGCAAAGCAACCGCCCGCAATCCTGCGTCGCGTTCTGCCACACCCGTCAGCAATGCCAGGAGCTTGAAGCCCACCTGCGCGACAACGGCGTTTCTGCTCAATCACTACATGGCGACCTGGAACAGCGCGAGCGCGACCAGGTGCTGGCGCTATTCGCCAACCAGAGCTGCAGCGTGCTGGTGGCCACCGACGTCGCCGCTCGTGGCCTGGACATCGCCGGCCTGGAAGCGGTGATCAACGTCGAACTGTCCCGGGACCCGGAAGTGCATATCCACCGGGTCGGCCGCAGTGGCCGCGCCGGCGAGAAAGGCCTGGCCCTGAGCCTGGTGGCACCGGCCGAAGCCAACCGCGCCCAGGCCATCGAAGACCTGCAGCAATCGCCGCTCAACTGGCAGCGCATCGATGAGCTGATCGTGAAGAACCGCGATCCCCTGCTGCCGCCCATGGCCACCCTATGCATAAATGGCGGCCGCAAGGAGAAGCTGCGCCCCGGTGACATCGTCGGTGCCCTCACCGGTGAAGCGGGGATTCCCGGCAGCCAGGTCGGCAAGATCGCCGTCTTTGACTTCCAGGCCTTCGTCGCGGTCGAGCGCGGCATCGCCAAGCAGGCGCTCAAGCGCCTCAGTGAAGGGAAGATCAAGGGGCGTACCTACAAGGTCCGCATCCTCTAAAGGCTCAGACCCAGGACCTCGCGAGCTAGAGAAGAACAAGGCGCGAAACGTAGCGAAGCGGAGTAACTGCCGAAGGCAGGCCCGCAGGGCAAGCGCAGCGCGTCGTGGCTGAGGATGCGGAGTTTACGAGCTGTAAATGACAAATCCGAAGCCATTCGCAACGTAGTTATTCCGACGCGCAGCAGGTCCTTTCGGGGGCAGGTAACCCATGGCGGGCGAAGATGGCCTGATAAGTCCCGTCTTTGCGCATCCCCTGCATCGCCTGGTCGAACTCCTCCACCAACTGCCGATGCCGTGGATGGCTGCGGCGCACCAGGATATGCAGGCCGTTCTCGCTGAGCGGCCGGGCCAGGAATTCCAACCGCTCGCGAATGCCCGCAAGCTCGCGGCTGAGATAGAACCGCGCCACCAGCTCGTCTTCCAGGGTCAGCTGCACGCGTCCGGCCGCCAGCATCCGCGCCCCCATCTGGAAGTCCTTCACCGGCACCTTGTTCAGGCCCGCGTCGGCATCGAAGCTCGGCAGGTAGCTGTAGCCGCGTACCACGGCAATGCTGCTGTTTTGCAGATCGGCCGGCGCCTGGAACAGGACATCGCTGCCCTTGCGCTTGAGGAAGAGGATGCGATTGGTCAGGTAGGGGCTGGAGAACTGGCCGTAGCCGGCTCGTTCATCGCTGTACCAGGCGTTGACGATCAGATCGTAATCGCCGACCTGAACCCCGCGCAGGGCGCGAGCCCATGGCACCTGGACGAACTCGGGGCGGTGGCCGGCGCGCTTTAGCGCGGTGCTTACCAGTTCGGTCGCAAGACCATTGCCCGGCAGGCTGGCATCGGTGAAGGGCGGCCAGACATCGGCAGCCATGCGCAAGGTTTCAGCGGGAGTGCTCGCGGCGGCGAGCAGCAGGGCGAAGAAGGCAAAACCACAGCGTCGTCTCATGCGAAGGCATCCGAGAACAGGTCTGGCCGGCAGGTAGCCAAGACTGCACGAAAATTGCCGCAGCGACCAGATATGAGGTACGCCCGTACCTCGTTCCACAACCCCGCAATGTGACTCGCGCCGCGCGCCAGCATCGAATGCGACAGGGTGGCTGACAGCGTCACCCGCTGCCCTTAGGCTGTACGCGGCAGCACAGCCGTACCCGGACATTCGCCCACAAGGCCCCTATGCCCTCGACCCGATTCAATGAAACGCTGCGCCGCCTCTGGGCGCTGGACAAGTTCAGCTACAGCCTGCGCGTCTTCGTCGCCCTTACCGGGAGCATGGCGCTGTGCTGGCAGCAGGACCGCCTGGACCTGCTGATTCCACTCTTCCTCGGCATCATCGCCAGCGCCCTCGCTGAAACCGATGACAGCTGGCAGGGTCGCCTGACGGCGCTGCTGGTAACCCTCGGCTGCTTCAGCGTCGCCTCGCTGTCAGTGGAGCTGCTGTTCCCCTATCCCTGGGTCTTCGTCAGCGCCCTGGCCCTGGCCAGCTTCGGCCTGACCATGCTCGGCGCCCTTGGCGAGCGCTACGCCACTATCGCGTCGGCAACATTGATCCTCTCCATCTACACCATGATCGGCGTCGACCAGCGCGGTGGCGCGCTCACCGATCTCTGGCAGGAACCCGCCCTGCTGGTGGCCGGCGCCGCCTGGTACGGCCTGCTCTCGGTGCTCTGGCAGGCGCTCTTCACCCACCAGCCGGTGCAGCAGAGCCTCGCCAGGCTATTCCGCGAGCTGGGGCAGTACCTCAAGTTGAAATCAGCGCTCCTGGAGCCAGTGCGCCAACTCGACGTGGAAGCCCGCCGGCTGGAACTGGCACGGCAGAACGGCAAGGTGGTGGCGGCACTGAACGCGACCAAGGACATCATCCTGCACCGGGTCGGCAATGGTCGGCCCGGTCCCAAGGTCAGCCGCTACCTCAAGCTGTACTTCCTGGCGCAGGACATCCACGAGCGCGCCAGTTCCTCCCACTACGCCTACAACGAACTGGCCGAAGCCTTCTTCCACAGCGACGTGCTGTTCCGCTGCCAGCGCCTGCTGCGCCAGCAAGGCGGTGCCTGCCAGGCGCTGGGGCGTGCGATCCAGATGCGCCGGCCCTTCGACTACCTGGATGGCGCCCAGGCCCTGGAAGACCTGAACAAATCCCTGGAACACCTGCGCATCCAGAGCAACCCGGCCTGGCGCGGCCTGCTGCGCTCGCTCAACGCGCTGGCGCGCAATCTCGGCACCCTTGACCGCCTGCTCATCGATGCCAGCAATCCCGATGCCCTCGCCGAAGCCCAGGACGCCAGCCTGCTGGACCGCTCGCCAAAGGGACTGAAGGACGTCTTCGAACGCCTCAGGCAGAACCTCACACCGACGTCCCTGGTGTTCCGCCACGCGCTGCGTATGGCCGTGGCCTTGACCGCCGGTTACGGCATGCTGCACCTGATCCACCCCGAGCAGGGCTATTGGATCCTGCTGACCACGGTGTTCGTCTGCCAGCCCAACTTCGGTGCGACGCGACGCAAGCTGGTCCAGCGGATCATCGGCACGCTGCTCGGCCTGGCGCTGGGCTGGGCGCTGTTCGACCTGTTCCCCAGCGCCCTGGTGCAATCGGTCTTCGCGGTGGTCGCCGGGGTGATCTTCTTCGCCAACCGCGCCACCCGCTACACCTTGGCGACCGCCGCGATCACCCTGATGGTGCTGTTCTGCTTCAACCAGATTGGTGACAGCTACGGCCTGTTCCTGCCGCGTCTGGTGGACACCTTGCTGGGCGCGCTGATCGCCGGCCTGGCGGTGATCTTCATCCTGCCCGACTGGCAGGGTCGCCGGCTCAACCAGGTGGTGGCCAACACCCTTGCCTGCAACAGTCGCTACCTGCGGCAGATCATGCAGCAGTACGCTATTGGCAAGCGCGACGACCTGGCCTATCGCCTGGCCCGGCGCAACGCCCACAACGCCGACGCGGCGCTGTCCACCACCCTCTCCAACATGCTCATGGAGCCGGGCCACTTCCGGAAGGAAGCGGACATCGGGTTCCGCTTCCTGGTGCTCTCACACACCCTGCTCAGCTACCTCTCCGCGCTCGGCGCGCACCGCAGCGAGACCCCCGGCGAAGCCCTGACCCCGACGATCAACGAAGCCGCCGAACAGATTGCCGAGAGCCTGGACTGCATCGCCCAGGGCCTGACCGACCGCCGCCCGATCAGCATCCATCGCGACGAGGAGGATGCCCTCGCCAAGACCCTGGAGCAGCTGCCCGAAGACATGGACGACCGCCCCCGCCTGGTGCAGACCGAACTGGGGCTGATCTGCCGCCAGTTGGGGGCGTTGAGGACGCTGGCGGCGCATTTGTTGAATGAGGGGAAGGTGGCGTAGCAGCGGGGCAGATTCTTTGTGGGGGCGATTTCAATCGCTTTGGGCGGCGAAGCCGCCCCCAGTGTCCGATTCCCGAACCTCAATTTTTAGAGCCACTGCGCATCCCAGAACGGGTAATCGCCTACCTGCTCTACCAGGCCAGCCCGCAATGGGTTGGCGACGATGTAGCGAGCGACCTGGCGGATGTCCTCTTCGCTGCGCAGAGCGTGGTCGTGAAATCCCGGTTGCCAGACGCCTCCACCGGTTTCAACGCAGAAGCCCAACTGACGGGCCGAACGCCCTTTGAATACCTTGACCACGTTGGACAATCCAATCGGCCCGTTGAGCTGGAGCAACCAATGCAGGTGGTCCGGCATCAGCACCCAGGCGAGCGAGCTCACCACATTCTGATCATGCAGCCGGCGCAACTCGGCAACGGCAATACGTGCGCAATCGAAGTCCCGGAACAGGGGCCGGCGGTCGTTGGTCGTGGTGGTGATGTGGTAGATCTGGCCAACGCGTGAAACGCGGCCCTTGAGGAGGTCGTCACTCGGCATGTCCATTGCCCTCTTGTTCTGAAGGCAATGACTCTATGGCCCAGGCAGCCGGATCTGGGCTGCCACGCAGTGGCGAAAGGGATGATCCAGGCCGAGGAAGTTGCCGATGCTGCACTCATCCCTGTGGGGGCGAATTCATTCGCTGAGGGCTGCGCAGCAGCCCCACGCAGATCACAAGGCAGATCTTCGGTCTGTTTAGCGAATGAATTCGCCCCCACAAAAAAGCGGTCCGCCCATCCTTTACTCCCCCATCAACTCGCTGATCGTCTCCCCCACCTTCCGCACCGCCGCTTCGATGGCCGGGGTCGGTTTGGAGGAGTAGTTCATCCGCAGGCAGTTCCGATACTTGCCGGAGGCGGAGAAGATGCTGCCGGCGGCGATCTGTACACCTTTGGGCAGCAAAGCGCGGTTCAGGCGCAGGGTGTCGAAATCCTCTGGCAGTTCCACCCACAGCATGAAGCTGCCCTGGGGTCGGCTGGCGCGGGTGCCTTCGGGGAAGTAGCGCATCACCCAGTCGATCATCTGGTCGCGGCTGTGCTGGTACTGGCTGCGCATGCGCCGCAGGTGGGGTTCGTAATGGCCCTTGCCGATGAACTCGGCCAGCGCCAGCTGCGGCTGGGTCGCCGTAGCACCGGTGGAGATGTATTTCATGTGCAGCACCCGGTCGAGGTAGCGACCGGGAGCGATCCAGCCGACGCGGATACCCGGTGCCACGGTCTTGGAGAAGGAACTGCAGAGCAGCACGCGGCCGTCATCGTCGAAGGACTTGATGGTGCGCGGGCGCGGGTATTGGTAGGCGAGGTCGCCGTACACATCGTCTTCGAGGATCGGCACGTCGTAGCGCTGGGCCAGGGTGACCAGGGCGCGCTTGCGTGCCTCCGGCATGATGTAGCCCAGCGGATTGTTGCAGTTCGGGGTGAGCTGGATCAGCTTGATCGGCCACTGTTCCAGGGCCATTTCCAGTGCTTCCAGGCTGATGCCGTTGAGCGGGTCCGTGGGCAGTTCCAGGGCCTTCATGCCGAAGCCCTTCAAGGTCTGCATGGCGCCGTGGAAGCTCGGCGAATCCACCGCGACGATGTCCCCCGGCTCGCAGGTGGAGCGGATCGCCACCGACAGCGCTTCATGGCATCCGGTGGTGATGACGATATCGCTGGCGGGGATCTGGCAGCCGGAATCCAGCGCCAGGCGCGCCACCTGTTCGCGCAACGCTTCGGTGCCGTAGATGCTGTCGTAGTAGAGGCCGCTGCCGTCCTGGCGCCGGCTGATCTGGCCGAGGCTGCGCAGCAACGGTTTCAAGGTCGGACTGGTGATGTCCGGCATGCCACGGCCGAGCTGCAGGACGTTGTCCTTGGCGCTGCGCTTGATCAGGTCGAGCACGTCGTTCCACTGCGAGACATCCACCGGCCGCTGCGGCGCCCGGCTCATCGCCGGCAACGCGGGTGTCTGCCGACGTGGCGGGACGAAGTAGCCGGACTTCGGCCTGGGTTCGGCCAAGCCACCGTCCTCGAGAATCCGGTAGGCCTGCTGCACCGTGCTCAGGCTCACGCCGTGCTCCAGGCTCAGGGCGCGTACCGACGGCAGGCGGTCGCCGGGGCGGTAATAGCCCTGTTCGATGCGTTCACCGAGGGTTTCGGCCAGCTTGATGTAGAGCTTCATGACAGTCTCCCGAATCGGAGCGAACACACAGCAGGACCATTACAGATGGGTGCTGAACCAAGGATTCAGATAGAAAACCACGCAATCTGTATGAAGAAAATATACAGATCGTGAATCTGTATTGAGAAATTCCCGACGGTCATCATGTTCCCACCCCGATCCACCACAGGGCATGAGGAACGCAATGATGAACGGCCTGAGCGATGTACGCCTGACTCTCCACGCACGGGAACTGGAACAGGAGCAGCGCACGCCTGTATCCCTGGCACCGGCCCTGTCGGGCAACCGCTGGGACCGTTTCTGGATGCGCCTGCACACGCGCCACAAGCTGCTTGAGCTGGATGACCACGCCCTGCGGGACATCGGACTGACCCGCGAACAAGCGCTGGAAGAGGCCCTCAAACCCTTCTGGAAAGTCTGAACGCCGGACACGAGTTCGACCCGATGTTGCGCGTCCGTCAGGGCCAGGGCTTCCAGTCGCGAGAAGGCTTGTTCAACGGCGCTTGCAGACCCTGGAAGCCGGATTGTGCCTGGAGCTTGCGCAAGCCTTCGGCCAGTCGCTTGTCCACGTACTTGCCACGCGGGTTGTCCGGCACCAGCCAGCGCACAGGATAGAGACCGAAGTCCTGGGCACGCAGTTGTTCACGCAGGCCCAGGCGATCGATTTCGTGTTCCGTCTCGTTCACGGCGAAGACGTAGCCGTCGATGCGCCCGCGCACCAGCTTCTGCAGGCTGCCCTCGATGCTGTTGCCGGACAGCGCCGGAAAACCCAGCCAGGGCGCATGGGCACGATCCGTCTCGACCTGGTAAGGAAACGCCAGGCTGCGCAGGGCCGGTGTCACGACCGGCGAGGCGAGCTGTTCCTGCAGTTCATCGACGCGCCAGCTGTACCCCAGCAGGGGCTGCAACTGTGCCTGTTGCCCGGCATCGAGGCCGCTGGCGGCCAATCGCTCGGCGCTGAGGACATGGGCCGGGTCGAGCAGTTGGGCCACGTTCAGGCTGTTGGCGCGCCGCGTGAACAGGCCGAAGCGCACCTCCCAGAGCTGGCCCGAGCCGTAGCGCAATCCAGCCGGCAGACGTGGCAGGTTGCCGAGAAAGGGCACCTGGAATTCGCACTCACCGTTCTGCAGCAGGTGAAAGGTGCGGGCGAATGGGATGATCTGCAGGTCGAAGTCGATGTCCGGAAGTTGTTGGTCGAGGGCGCGAACCAGGTCCAGCAGGGGGCCGCTGCCATCCGCCTCGGCCAATCCGGGCACTTCGGCCACCGCCACCCGCCATTGCTCGGCGGCCGCGACGGTGCTGGCCCAGCACAGGCACAAACTGAGGCACAGCAACGAGAGTCGGCGCATGGCTCACCCCGGCGGAGCGGTACGCCAGAGTATAGGTGCGCCCTTTAGCGCAGCAGGCTGGCCATGCGCTGGATCGCATCCTGATGGGCGGACACCAGGGCCAGGCCGCCGTCGGCGTCCAGGGCATTCAGCGGAGGCGCCAGCTTGCGATAGGCGGCCAGTTGTTCGATGGCTGGCAAGCGCGCCGGTCGGCCGTCGTCGCGCAGGGCATGGAAGAGCCCCAGGTTGACCAGATCGACCAGGCCGAGCCGGCCGCCCGTGTCGGCGTCCCACTGCCTGACGCTGCGCACGACGTCGATGTAGCTCTGATCCACGGCCCATTTCTTCAGCACGATCACACTCAGGGACTGGCCGTATTCCTGGCAGAGACGTGTGTAGACCTCCGGGCTCGGGACCTGGCTGGCGTCCTTGAAAGCGGAGAGCACCGCCAGATCGCCGACATCGCAGAGCAGGCTGGCCAGCATTGCATGGTCCGGCGAGGTGAAGCCCAGGGGGCGGGCAAGTACCGCGCTGATCGCCGCGTGGCGCGTGAGGCGTCCCCAGACGCCGATGAACAGCTGCTTGTGGGCGGCGCTGTGGAGGGTGAAGAGGCTTTTCAGGCTGTGGATCAGGGTGATGCGGTCCACCTCCTGCAAGCCGAGCAGGCGAATCACATCCTCCAGCGTCCGCGGTGGCGCGCTGGAACGGAACATGATGCTGGAGGCATGCTTCATCAGCAGTGCGCTGAGCGCCGGGTCCTTGCTGATGACCTGCTTCAACCGGGCGACGGAGACGTTCGGGTCGGCCAGGGCGCGGCGGATGTCCAGGGTGATCATCGGCAGGCTGGGCAGTTGTTCTTCGCCATTCATCAGCTGCGTGACCACCTTGCGGTAGATCGAGTAATCCGACTCTGCTGCGCTCAACACGGTTCTCCCCTTTTTTTGTGGGCGCAGTGTAGCCACACGCCATCACGGCGCCCATGGGAAAACGTCTGCAATCGGACAGATTGCTCAGGGGAGTGGCACGCCGTAAGGCTTGGCGAGCTTCTTCAGCCGACCATCGGCACGCATCTTCTTCAGCACGCGACCGATATCGTCACGCAGTTGTCGGTGGGATTCACCCCTGGGCAGCGCGAAGTAACCGACCTGGGTATCGATCACCGGCGTGAGCTTGCGCACCTGAGCGTCGATACCCAGCTCGTCGATGCGCGGACGGGAATCCCGTTCGTTGCTGGCGACGAGATCGGCCCGGCCCGCCATCAGAAGCCTGAACGCCAATTCCACCGAGGGCGTTACGTGCTGATCGAGCTGGCCGCGCATGGCCTCGAAGCGCTCACCATAGATCCAACCGTGAATGATCGCGATGCGTTTCCCCTTCAGGCTGGCCAGGGTGCCGTCCCAGGTCACCGGCGAGTCACTGCGCGCGTAGAACACCACGCTGTCGCGATAGAAACCGGGTTCGGCGAACTGGAAGCGCAACTCCCGCGCGGCCGTGCGGTAAGGGCCGATCAGCACATCGGCGCGCCCCTCTTCCACGAGCTTCTGGGCGCGGGCCCAAGGGTAGCTTTCGAAGCGCACCTGATCGCCCAGGTCCTTGGCGATCGCGCGCATCACATCGATGCCCAAGCCGCTGGGGACTCCTTTGGCATCGAGAACATAGAGACCGGGGAATTCAGTACCGACCGCGAGCAATTCGCGGCCATTGGCGAAGGGGACCAGGCCCAGCACCCAGAGAATGACGCAGAGGGTGCGGAAACTCGGACGCATGTCCGCGGGCCTCGGTCTGCTGCTACTTCACAGCCTAGCAGCCGGCGCTGCGCTCAGCCCGGCAGTTCTCGCCAGGTGAGGTACACGCGCAGGTCGAACTCCAGCTGGTGGTAGCCCGGCAGCATGTGCTCGCAGAGCTGGTAGAAGGCCTTGGTGTGATCGCGCTCTTTCAGGTGCGCCAGTTCGTGGACCAGGATCATCTGCAGGAACTCCGGGGCCGCTTCCTTGAACAACGAGGCGACGCGGATTTCCTTCTTCGCCTTGAGCTTGCCGCCCTGCACTCGCGAAATCGCGGTGTTAAGCCCAAGCGCCTTGTGCACCACATCGAGCTTGTTGTCGTAGAGCACCTTGTCCGGTGCCGGAGCGTTGCGCAGATGCTCCTGCTTGAGCGTCATCGCGTAGTTGTACAACGCCTTGTCGCTCTGCACGTCGTGGCGGCCCGGGTAGCGGCGCTCCAGGTACTCAGCGAGGCGGCCGGCGGCCATCATCTGCGCCACTTGTTCCTGGAGGTGGGCCGGGTAGCCGCGGAGGTACTTGAGACTGGTCATGACAAAGCAGGTGGGAATGGGAGGCGCGACAGTCTACCCGAGCACAGCGTTCGGCGAGCGCCTTCCAGACAAGTCGACCGGACCTCGAAAAGTTCCCCGGTGCTTTGCGACGCAGTTCAAGCTTCGAGCAAATTCCCGCTCGACTGCGCCACGCGCATCGCTGATAGCACCGAGCCAGAGCCTTTCAAAAAACCGGCGCGGCTGAGGGGAAAATTTCCTTATCCATCAAGGCCGGTCATTTCCGGCCGCTTCCGGCCATCCCCATAAAGGCAATATCGCAATACTGGCCAACCTCGATTTAGACGTAATTTTGACGCCAATATGCCGACCATCGGTAACTGACAACGCGCCAGCGCCTTCGTATAAAGCGGTCGCGAGACGGCCCAAACGCCTTCGGACGAAACGGCAGGCAACTGCTACCTGCAACTTTCACTTTTGGTTCGAGCGACTTTGGCCGGAACGCCGTCCTGCACCTGTGCGACGTGGATTCACAGCGCCCGACCGGAAGTTCCTTTCGAGAACTCCGTCATGATCGACCTCTCCACCTGGAACCTGACCCTGCCCGTAGGCGTGCCTGCCGTCACCATCGAGACACCCCTGCTGGTGGGTGGCTACCGTGACTATTACTTCCAGAATGACAGCACCACCATCCGCTTCTGGGTACCGGTCAATGGCACCACCACGGCCAATGCGACCTACCCACGCAGCGAGCTGCGCGAAACCTATGCCGACGGCAAGCTGCGTAACTGGACCTACCCCAGCGCCGACAACCTGCTCAGTGCCAACCTCGCCGTCAGCCAGGTGCCTTCCACCGGCAAGCTGGTGATCGGCCAGATCCATGCCTATGGCAGCAGCAGCCCACTGCTCAAGCTGGAGTACCAGTTCAAGACCAAGACGCAGACCGCGAACATCGTTGCCAAGGTGCGCAACTCACCGACCGAGGAAACCAGCACGGTGATCCCGCTGCTCAGCGGCATCCCGCTGAACCAGCGCTTCAGCTATGTGATCGACCTGTCGCCGAATGGCCTGCTCAGCGTCATGGTCAATGGCAGCCTGTGGAGCCAGCAACTCTCCACGGCGTGGGCGCCGAAGTCGCTGTACTTCAAGGCTGGGGTGTATGCGCAGGACAACGAAGGGTATGAGACGGAAGCGGGCGCGGCGACTTTCTACAGCTTGAAGATCGAGCATCGGGCGCCTTGAGCAACAGGCTCACCCTCTCCCCTAACCCCTCTCCCTGAAGGGCGAGGGGAACTCAACCGTGCCAGGATTGAATGCCTGCCCTCAATCCACGCCGCGTGTGCCGGCAGAAGCAGAAGCTGCAGGCGCGAGTCACCCCTCTCCTCTTCAGGGAGAGGGGCCGGGGGAGAGGGTGGCGGACTCAAGGCACCGCGCCAGAACCTTCGCATCCGTCAAAACGCACGGATCGCCCGCCAGATAGCTGCGATACACCCTCAGCAAGTCCCCCTCGCTGATTCTGCAGTCTCCGGCCGGGCATTGGCTGGCGAACTCGAAGCGTCCGGTCGGCGGGTCAGCCAGCCGGATTTTCAACGACGGCCAGCCGGACGGTTTGGCCGCAGTCGGGGTGAACAGCCAGACGCCCTTGCGTTGCACCAGGGCGCCGCCGACTTCGGCGTAGTCGAAGGCGAACATCAGCGTGCGCGAAGTCTTGGTGGTGCAGTCAGTGCGATCCAGGCACTGCTGCGGATCGCTGGATACCGGCTCGGGCGGCGGCACGGGGGCCACCGGTGGCTGGCCGGCACATCCTGCGAGCAGCAGGGCAAAGCCCATCATCAGGGGCAGTCTCATCGGAAACTCCTGTTGCCGGATACGAAAGAGCCCCGCAGTGCGGGGCTCCTCGTAAAACGCTAAGGGATCAGTTGACCTTGGCGGCCAGCTCGCCCTTGGCGTAGCGCGCGAACATGCCTTCCAGGGAGATCGGTTTGATCTTGGAGGCGTTGCCGGCGGTGCCGAAGGCTTCGTAACGGGCGATGCAGATGTCACGCATGGCTTCGACGGTCTTGGCGAAGTATTTGCGCGGGTCGAACTCGGCCGGGTTCTTGGCCAGGAAGCTGCGGATAGCACCGGTGGAAGCCAGGCGCAGGTCGGTGTCGATGTTCACCTTGCGCACGCCGTACTTGATGCCTTCGACGATTTCCTCGACCGGCACACCGTAGGTTTCCTTAATGTCGCCGCCGAACTCGTTGATGATCGCCAGCCAGTCCTGCGGAACGGAGGAAGAACCGTGCATCACCAGGTGGGTGTTGGGGATGCGCTTGTGGATTTCCTTGATGCGGTCGATGGCGAGGATGTCACCGGTCGGCGGCTTGGTGAACTTGTAGGCGCCGTGGCTGGTGCCGATGGCGATGGCCAGGGCGTCCACCTGGGTCTTCTTGACGAAGTCGGCGGCCTCTTCCGGATCGGTCAGCATCTGGCTGTGGTCCAGGATGCCTTCGGCGCCAACGCCGTCTTCCTCGCCAGCCTGGCCGGTTTCCAGGGAGCCCAGGCAGCCCAGCTCGCCTTCCACGGACACGCCGCAGGCGTGGGCGAAGGCAACGGTCTGCTGGGTGACGCGGACGTTGTAGTCGTAATCGGACGGGGTCTTGCCGTCTTCACGCAGGGAGCCGTCCATCATCACGGAGGAGAAGCCCAGTTGGATGGAGCGCTGGCAAACGTCGGGGCTGGTGCCGTGGTCCTGGTGCATGCACACCGGGATGTGCGGGAATTCTTCGATGGCAGCCAGGATCAGGTGGCGCAGGAAGGGTGCGCCAGCATATTTGCGAGCACCCGCGGAGGCCTGCACGATCACCGGGGAATCGGTCTTGTCGGCCGCTTCCATGATGGCGCGCATCTGTTCCAGGTTGTTGACGTTGAAAGCCGGTACGCCGTAGCCGAATTCGGCGGCGTGATCCAGCATCTGGCGCATGCTGATGAGTGCCATGGTGTTTCAGTCTCCCGATTGGGTGGGCTGTCAAATTACAAAGCCTGCCGCAGGGGCAGGCCGGGTTCAAGGTCCCGGGGAGGAGCGGTCATGCGCCCGCCCCCGGGAAAATCAAAATCGAATCACGGCGCCTTGCAGCCACGACCGATCAGATCGTCGGTAGCCGCCCAGTAGACCAGGCCTTCATCACCCTTGGTGTGGAAGGCGAGGTTGCCGTCGGTGTAGAGCGCGCCGGAGCCCGAGGGTTCCCGCTTGAGGCGGTGGACGATATCGCCGCCGCCCAGGCGCAGGTCAACGCTCTCCTGGTTCGCATCGCTGAAGCGCCAGAGCACTTCGGTCTGGCTGTCGCACACCCAGCGGGTCCAATCGTCGCTGGGGGCCTGCTGGCCGGCGCAACCGGCCAGGAGCGCCAAGCCCGCGAGGGCGAACCATCCTTTCATCCACGTCTCCTTGGGGGATGGCTCCGACCATCCGCGCACCGCTCCGTCATGGGCAGTGCTGTTGTCCTTCGTTACTCACAGTGGGGTCGCCACTGGCCTGCGCCTCCACCCGCTGGTCATCCTGATTGCTCGGGACTATCACCTGGGGCGGGCTCATTACGTCACAGGTGCTGGACGGCTTGCTACCGGCACAACCCCAAAGCCCAGCACTGAGAATCAACAGAATCGCAGCGTAGCGCATGGCAGGCTCTCCTCTTTGCGTTCCCTATCAAGGGACCACGGGGGCCTGCCATGGTTTAGGGCTTTTACTTCGCGCGCTGTTCCAGCACTTCTACGGCCGGCAGCACTTTACCCTCGACGAACTCGAGGAAAGCACCACCACCGGTGGAGATGTAGGAGATCTGCTCGTTCACGCCGTACTTGTCGATTGCCGCCAGGGTGTCGCCACCACCAGCGATTGAGAAGGCCGGGCTTTCGGCGATGGCCTGGGCCAGGACCTTGGTGCCGTTGCCGAACTGGTCGAATTCGAACACGCCCACCGGACCGTTCCAGAGGATGGTCTTCGAGGACTTCAGCAGCTCGGCGAACTGGGCAGCGGTCTGCGGGCCGATATCCAGGATCATGTCGTCGTCGGCCACGTCGGCGATTGCCTTGACGGTGGCAGCGGCGCTTTCAGCGAACTCCTTGGCGACCACCACGTCCACCGGCAGCGGCACGCTGACTTTGGCGGCGATGGCCTTGGCGGTGTCCACCAGGTCGGCTTCGTACAGGGACTTGCCCACTTTGTAGCCGGCAGCCGCGAGGAAGGTGTTGGCGATGCCGCCACCGACGATCAGCTGGTCGCAGAGCTGCGACAGCGAGTTCAGCACGTCGAGCTTGGTGGAAACCTTGGAGCCGGCAACGATGGCGGCCATCGGGCGGGCCGGGTTGCCCAGGGCCTTGCCCAACGCATCCAGCTCAGCAGCCAGCAGCGGGCCGGCAGCGGCGACCTTGGCGAACTTGGCCACGCCGTGGGTGGAACCCTCGGCGCGGTGGGCGGTGCCGAAGGCGTCCATCACGAAGACGTCGCACAGGGCGGCGTACTGCTGGGCCAGCTCGTCGGCGTTCTTTTTCTCGCCCTTGTTGAACCGCACGTTCTCGAACAGCACGACCTGGCCAGGGGCAACGTCGACGCCGCCCAGGTAGTCGGCCACCAGCGGCACTTCGCGGCCCAGGGCCTTGCTCAGGTAGTCGGCCACCGGCTTGAGGCTGTTCTCTTCGGAGAACTCGCCCTCGGTGGGACGGCCCAGGTGGGAGCAGACCATTACCGCCGCGCCTTTCTCCAGTGCCAGCTTGATGGTCGGCAGGGAAGCGAGGATGCGCGCATCGCTCTTCACGACGCCGTCCTTCACCGGCACGTTGAGATCCTCACGGATCAGCACGCGCTTACCCTGGAGGTCGAGGTCGGTCATTTTCAACACGGTCATGGGGTCAGTCCTTCACGGGGGCTGGTAGTTAACGAGAAGCAGCGGAAACGCGCAGATAGTGGTCTGCGGTGTCGAGCATACGGTTGGCGAAGCCCCATTCGTTGTCGAACCAGGCCAGCAGGTTGACCAGGCGCGGGCCGGACACGCGGGTCTGGCTGCCGTCGACGATGGCGGAATGGGGATCGTGATTGAAATCGCAGCTGGCGTGGGGCAGCTCGGTGTAGGCCAGCAGCCCCTTCAGCGGGCCGCTTTCGGCGGCTTCGCGGAGTACGCGGTTGATCTCGTCGGCCGAGGTGTCACGAGCGGTCTGCAGGGTGATGTCCAGGCAGGACACATTCACCGTCGGCACGCGGATCGCCTTGGCCTGGATACGCCCGGTGAGTTCGGGCAGCAGGCGCTCGATACCACGGGCGAGGCCGGTGGATACCGGGATCACTGACTGGAAGGCGGAGCGGGTGCGGCGCAGGTCTTCGTGGTGGTAGGCGTCGATCACGGGCTGGTCGTTCATCGCCGAGTGGATGGTGGTAATGGAGACGTATTCCAGACCCACGGACTCGTTGAGAAGTTTCAGCAGAGGCACACCGCAGTTGGTGGTGCAGGACGCGTTGGACACCAGTTTCTCGGTGCCGGTCAGGCTGTCCTGGTTGACGCCGAAGACGATGGTGGCGTCGATGTCCGACTCGGTCGACATCGGCTGGGACAGCAGCACACGTGGCGCGCCGGCAGCCAGGAAACGCTCGGCCTGCTGGCGGTGGGTGTACTGGCCGGAGCACTCCAGCACCAGGTCCACGCCCAGGGCGGCCCAGTCGATGCCCTCCGGCTCGGCGTGGCGCAGCACCTTCACGCAGTCGCCGTTGATGTGCAGGCAATCGCCGTCCACCCGCACTTCGCCAGGGAAGCGGCCGTGGGTGGAGTCGAAGCGGGTCAGGTATTCGATGCTGGCCTGATCGGCCAGGTCGTTCAGCGCGACGATCTCGAAGCTCGCCCCGCCACTGCGCTCATGGAGCGCGCGCAGCACGCAACGGCCAATGCGGCCGTAGCCGTTGAGGGCGACTTTGAAGGGGCGGTTGCTTGGCATGGTGCGCTCGCAGGGCCGGAAGGGAAGAAGAAACCCTGTAGGAGCGAGCTTGCTCGCGAAGCTTTTTGCTTCGAGAACAGAGCCCGCTCCTACGGACGGGTCAGACGTCCAGCAGTTCTTCGGCGGTGCCGACGATGTTGTCGACGGTGAAGCCGAAGTGCTCGAACAGGGCAGCGGCCGGCGCCGACTCACCGAAGGTGGTCATGCCGATCACGCGGCCTTCCAGGCCGACGTACTTGTACCAGAAGTCCGCGTGGGCAGCTTCGATGGCAATGCGCGCGCCAACCTGTACCGGCAGTACGGCCTGCTTGTAAGCGGCGTCCTGCTGATCGAACAGGCTGGTGGACGGCATGGACACTACGCGCACCTTGCGGCCGGCAGCAGTCAGGGCGTCGTAAGCCTGGACAGCCAGGCCCACTTCGGAGCCGGTGGCGATCAGAATCAGCTCGGGTTCGCCGTCGCTGTCCTTCAGCACGTAGCCACCACGGGCGATGTTCGCCACCTGGACGGCATCACGAGCCTGGTGGGGCAGGTTCTGGCGGGAGAAGATCAGCGCGCTCGGGCCGTCGTTGCGCTCGACGGAAGCTTTCCAGGCCACGGCGGATTCCACCGCGTCGGCCGGACGCCAGGTGTTCAGGTTCGGGGTGCAGCGCAGGCTGGCCAGCTGCTCCACCGGCTGGTGGGTCGGGCCGTCTTCGCCCAGACCGATCGAGTCGTGGGTGTAGACGAAGAGCACGCGCTTCTTCATCAGCGCGGCCATGCGCACGGCGTTGCAGGCGTATTCCATGAACACCAGGAAGGTTGCGCCGTAGGGAATGAAGCCGCCGTGCAGGGCGATGCCGTTCATGATGGCGCTCATGCCGAACTCGCGCACGCCGTAGAACAGGTAGTTGCCGGAGGCATCCTCGGCGGACACACCCTTGCAGCCCTTCCACAGGGTCAGGTTGGAGCCGGCCAGGTCAGCCGAACCGCCGAGGAATTCCGGCAGCAGCGGGCCGAAGGCGTTCAGGGCGTTCTGGCTGGCCTTGCGGCTGGCGATGGTTTCGCCCTTGGCGGCGACTTCCGCGATGTAGGCATCGGCCTTGGCGGAGAAGTCAGCCGGCAGCTGGCCCTTGATGCGGCGCTGGAACTCAGCGGCCAGTTCCGGGTGGGCGGCGGCGTAGGCGGCGAAACGCTCGTTCCACTCGGCCTCGCGGGAGGCGCCGGCGGCCTTGGCGTCCCACTCGGCGTAGATGTCGGCCGGGACTTCGAAGGGTGCGTGGTTCCAGCCCAGGGCAGCGCGGGTCAGGGCGATCTCGTCGTTGCCCAGCGGGGCGCCGTGGCACTCTTCCTTGCCTTGCTTGTTCGGCGAACCGAAGCCGATCACGGTCTTGCAGCAGATCAGGGTCGGACGGTCGCTGGATTTGCGCGCGGTCTCGATGGCGGTCTTGATCTCGTCGGCGTCATGGCCGTCGACGTTGCGGATCACCTGCCAGCCGTAGGCTTCGAAGCGCTTCGGGGTATCGTCGGTGAACCAGCCGTGGACTTCGCCGTCGATGGAGATGCCGTTGTCATCGTAGAAGGCGACGAGCTTGCCCAGGCCGAGGGTGCCGGCCAGTGCGCAGACTTCGTGGGAAATGCCTTCCATCATGCAGCCATCGCCGAGGAACACGTAGGTATTGTGATCGACGACGTTGTGGCCTTCACGGTTGAACTGGGCCGCCAGGGTCTTTTCGGCAATGGCGAAGCCAACGGCGTTGGCGATGCCCTGGCCCAGCGGACCCGTGGTGGTCTCGATGCCGGCGGTATAGCCGTATTCCGGGTGGCCGGGGGTGCGGCTGCCGAGCTGACGGAAGTTCTTCAGGTCTTCGATGTTGAGGTCGTAGCCAGTCAGGTGCAGCAGCGAGTAGTTCAGCATCGAGCCGTGGCCGTTGGACAGCACGAAGCGGTCGCGGTTGGGCCATTCGGGGTTGTTCGGGTTGTGCTGCAGGTAATCCCGCCAGAGCACTTCGGCGATATCGGCCATTCCCATGGGGGCGCCGGGGTGGCCGCTGTTGGCTTTCTGCACAGCATCCATGCTCAGGGCACGAATGGCATTGGCACGCTCACGACGGCTGGGCATCGCTTATCTCCTGCAGGTCTGAATAGACGGCTAATCGAAAAAAGGCCGCTATTTTCGCCCAGCCGGCAGGTCGCGGGCAATCACAGATGGTCGCAGTTTCACCGGCCGACCACGCGAAGGACCCGGCCAACCGCCGATCAGCCAATATCAAAACTTTTTGATATTGGCATTGCGACCCCGGGGGTCGGGGGCTAGACTGCCCTCCCTATGAGCCTGCGCGTACCCCAGATCCGCCATGACGACAGCGACGAGCTGGCCGCCCTGTGCAAGGCCGGCGGCGATCCGCTGCGTCTGAACGTGCTGCGGGTACTGGCCAACGACTCGTTCGGCGTGCTGGAACTGGCGCAGATCTTCGCCACCGGCCAGTCAGGCATGAGCCATCACCTCAAGGTGCTGTCCCAGGCAGGCCTGGTGGCAACCCGGCGCGAAGGCAACGCGATCTTCTACCGCCGCGCCCTGGCGCAGAACGAGCGGTTCGGCGGCATGTTGCACGCGGCCCTGCTGGCTGAAGTGGACGAGCTGGAGCTGCCGGCCGATATCGCCGGACGCATTGCCGAAGTGCACGCCCAGCGCGAAGCGGTCAGCCGCGACTACTTCGCCCGTGCGGCGGAAAAATTCCAGGCGCAGCAAGACCTCATCGCAGGATTGCCGCAATACCGTGACAGCGTGCTGGCACTGCTCGACGCGCTGAGCTTCGAGTCCGCTGCCACTGCACTGGAGGTCGGCCCCGGCGATGGGGGCTTCCTGCCGGACCTGGCACGACGCTTCAGCCAGGTCACGGCGCTGGACAACAGTCCGGCCATGCTGGAACTGGCGCGCATGCGCTGTAACGAAGAAGGCCTCGGCAACGTCGACCTGCGACTGACCGATGCCCTGAATGACGAGCAGGCGGCCGCCGACTGCGTGGTGCTGAACATGGTTCTGCACCATTTCGCAGCGCCGGCCGATGCGATGAAACAGTTGGCCCAGCGCGTACTGCCAGGCGGCGCGCTGCTGGTGACCGAGTTGTGCAGCCACAACCAGAGTTGGGCCAGGGAGGCCTGCGGCGATCTATGGTTGGGCTTCGAACAGGACGACCTGGCCCGTTGGGCCAATGCCGCGGGGCTCACGCCCGGCGAGAGCCTCTACATTGGCTTGCGAAACGGCTTTCAGATTCAGGTAAGGCACTTCGCCAAACCGGATTCACGAAGCGAACTCACCCACCGGTAACGAATAGGAAAACCGATAGATGAGCGAATACTCCCTGTTTACCTCCGAATCCGTGTCCGAAGGCCATCCGGACAAGATTGCCGACCAGATTTCCGATGCCGTCCTCGACGCCATCATCTCCCAGGACAAGCACGCCCGCGTTGCCTGCGAAACCCTAGTCAAGACCGGCGTTGCAATCATCGCCGGTGAAGTCACCACCTCCGCCTGGGTCGACCTGGAAGAGCTGGTGCGCAAGGTCATCATCGACATCGGCTACGACAGCTCCGACGTCGGCTTCGACGGCGCCACCTGCGGCATCCTGAACATCATTGGCAAGCAGTCCCCGGACATCAACCAGGGTGTTGACCGCTCCAAGCCGGAAGACCAGGGCGCCGGTGACCAGGGCCTGATGTTCGGCTACGCCAGCAACGAAACCGACGTGCTGATGCCCGCTCCGATCTGCTTCTCCCACCGTCTGGTGGAGCGCCAGGCCGAAGCCCGCAAGTCCGGCCTGCTGCCGTGGCTGCGCCCGGACGCCAAGTCCCAGGTCACCTGCCGCTACGAGAACGGCAAGGTGGTCGGCATCGACGCCATCGTGCTGTCCACCCAGCACAACCCCGACGTGAAGTACTCCGACCTGCGCGAAGGCGTGATGGAGCTGATCGTCAAGCACGTGCTGCCGGCCGAGCTGCTGCACAAGGACACCCAGTTCCACATCAACCCGACCGGTAACTTCGTGATCGGCGGCCCGGTGGGCGACTGCGGCCTGACCGGTCGCAAGATCATCGTCGACTCCTACGGCGGCATGGCCCGTCACGGTGGCGGCGCGTTTTCCGGCAAGGACCCGTCCAAGGTTGACCGTTCCGCTGCCTACGCCGGCCGCTACGTTGCCAAGAACATCGTCGCCGCCGGCCTGGCCGAGCGTTGCGAGATCCAGGTGTCCTACGCCATCGGCGTGGCCCTGCCGACCTCCATCTCGATCAACACCTTCGGCACCGGCAAGATCAGCGACGACAAGATCGTCCAACTGGTCCGCGAGCACTTCGACCTGCGTCCGTACGCGATCACCAAGATGCTCGACCTGCTGCACCCGATGTACCAGCCGACCGCGGCCTACGGCCACTTCGGCCGCAATCCCTACGAGATGAGCTACGGCGAAGACACCTTCACCGCGTTCACCTGGGAAAAGACCGACAAGGCCGAAGCCCTGCGCATTGCCGCCGGCATCTAAGCCCTGACCGATCTGCAGAAAGCCCCGCCTCGTGCGGGGCTTTTTGTTGGGTCATCGCCACGACTCAGAATCCCCACAACCTGCTGCGCCCGAACGGACACGTGATTCAGCGCCCGCTGACAAGCGCCACTCCTAGACTGGCCGCCTCCCCTGTGAGCATGGAGGCTCGCCGTGAAATCCTGGACATCCTTTCTCGCCCTACTCCCCGGCCTCGCCCTGGCCGATGCCTGCCCTGATTGGCAACGCGACCGCGCCCAAGCCGAACTGGCATCCCTCGCAGGCCGGATCGCCGATTGGGATTTCGCCTACCACAGCGAGGGTCGTTCACCGGTAGAGGATGAGCTCTACGACCAGGCCCGCGCCCGCCTGGCACGCTTGAGCGAGTGCTTTCCCGGCGCGACCTCACCGGTGCGTCATCCCCTCGCGGGTAGCTCCGGCAAGACCCGCCACCCGGTCGCCCAGACGGGCCTCGACAAGCTGCAAGACATCGACGACCTGCGCCGCTGGATGGGCCAACGACGCAATCTCTGGGTCCAGCCGAAGGTGGATGGAGTCGCCGTTACCTTGAGCTATCGCGACGGTCGCCTGGTTCGGGCCATCAGCCGCGGCGATGGCAGTCAGGGGCAGGACTGGACGCACCAGGCCCGGCGCATTGCCGCCATTCCCGAAAGGCTGATCGACACTGGCGACGCCGTGCTGCAGGGCGAACTGTACTGGCGGCTGGACGGTCATGTGCAGGCGGAACGCGGCGGCCAGGGCGCACGCGGCAAAGTGGCCGGGCTGCTGAATCGACGCACGCTGGCCGAGGACGATGCCGGCGGTATCGGTCTCTTCGTCTGGGACTGGCCGGATGGCCCGGTGCAGATGGACAGGCGACTGCAAGGCCTCAAGGCCATGGGCTTCGCCGATGCCGAGGCGCTGACCCGTCCCGTCACACATGCCGAAGATATCGCCGCCTGGCGCGAACGCTGGTACCGCTCGCCACTGCCGTTCGCCAGCGACGGCATCGTCATTCGCCAGGGCACGCGGCCTGCGGCGCAGCGCTGGAAGCCGGAACCGCCGAGCTGGGCCGTGGCCTGGAAATACCCGTTCGCCAAGGCCCTGGCGGACGTGCGCTCAGTGGAATTCAAGGTAGGGCGGACCGGCCGGGTTACGCCGCTGCTGAGCCTGTCGCCGGTGGAACTGGATGGCCGGCGAATCCAGCGCGTGGGCCTCGGCTCACTCAAGCGCTGGCACGAACTGGACATTCGTCCCGGCGACCAGGTCGCCATCGCGCTGGCCGGGCTCACCATCCCACGGCTGGAATCCGTGGTGCTGCGCGCCAGCGAACGTCCGCTGATGGAAGCGCCACAGCCAGGCCGTTATCACGCACTCAGCTGCTTTCGCCCGGAACCCGGTTGCCGCGAGCAATTCCTCTCGCGCCTGGAGTGGCTCGGCGGCCCCAAGGGCCTTGGTTTGACCGGACTGGGGCGCGGCACCTGGGCGCGCCTGGAACTGGATGGACTGCTGGGCTGGCTTGATCTCGATGCTGCCGCCCTTGAGGCCCGACCGGGCATCGGCGCAATACGCGCGGCCGCCTTGGTGGAGACCTTCGGGCAAGCGAGGGGGCGGCCTTTCAGGCAGTGGCTGAGCGCACTGGGGTTGCCGGCCATGGGCGCCTGGAAACCGGAAGGGGACTGGGCGGCGCTGGCAGTCAGGACGCCTGCGCAATGGCAGGAACTGGCAGGCGTCGGACCGGGCAAGGCCAGGCAACTGGCGGCCTTCTTCCAGGACACCGAAGTGCTAGCGCTGGCGGAGCGTCTTGGTGCGGCCGGGGTGGATGGATTTTCCGCACCTCAATAGGCGCGGAACTCCTTGTGGCAGGCCTCGCAGCTGTCTTCCACCTTCTGTACCAGCGGAGCGACGCCCTGGGCGGTAACCGGACGGGCCTGGGCGGCGCTCGCGAGCTGGCCGGTGCTGGCCTCGAGTTCGCGTACCAGTGCCTTGAAGCGCTCCTGGCGCTGCCAGACCTCGTCACGGGCGGCGCTGTCGGCGTCACCTTCCTGGACCTGCGGGAAATGCTGCCAAGGCTCGCGGGACAGCTGGTCGAGCTTGGTCGCTCCCGTGGCGAAACGCTGCTCGTCGAAGCTGATGCGACCGCGCAACATGCCACCGAGGTCTTCGCTGGTGCGCAGCATTTCCTTGAAGATCGCCTGGCGCTTGCCCAGTGGCGAATTGGGGTCCACGCCACCACAGGCAGCAAGGCCCAGACAGGCGGCGGCAAGGATCAGAAGCTTCTTGGCTTTCATCGACAAAATCACGGGTAAGGCTGAAGGCGGGCGACAGTATCCCCACCTGTCCGGCAAATACCAAGCCTGGCGACAGTTTGTCGCAGATCATGGAATTGCAGCTCCGCCCCGCACCGGCGCGCATTTCCCGCCACAATCAGGGCTTTCGCAATCAAGGAGAAAACCGATGAAGCGACGTCTTTCCCTTCCGTTCGCCCTGGTCGCCGGTGCCCTGTTGGCCCAGCCCCTCCTCGCCGCCGAAACGGGTTGCGCCGCCAAGCGTCAGGCCATCGAACAACGCATCGAAGTCGCCAAGGCCCAGGGCAATGCCGCCCAGCAGACCGGGCTGGAAAAGGCCCTGGCGGAGGTGAAGGCCAACTGCACCGAAGCTGGCCTGCGTCAGGAGCGAGAAGCGAAGGTTGCCGGATATGAGGCCGAAGTCCGCCAGCGCGAAGCCGACCTGCGCGAAGCCCAGGCCAAGGGCGATCCGGAGAAGATCGCCAAACGCCAGGCCAAGCTGGAAGAGGCGCGTGCGGAGCTGGCTGCGGCGCAAAAGGCCCTGGAAAACTGACCACGGCAATCAGACGAAATGAGGCGACGATCTGCCCCGCCCCTTCACCTGTGCCCCTGGCGCGGCCTATTCCTTGAACTGGTCCTTGATATAGGTGATTTCCCGCTTGCCATGGGGCGCGGGCAGGCCATCTTCGCCAATGTTGACGAAGACCATCTTGTCGATGGTCAGGATGCTCTTGCGGGTGATCTTGTTGCGCACTTCGCAGCACATGGTGAGCGAGGTACGGCCGAACTCGGTGGCAGTGATGCCCAGTTCGATGATGTCGCTCTGGCGTGCAGAACTGACGAAATTGATCTCGGAAATGAATTTGGTGACCACGCGCTGGTTGCCGAGCTGGATGATGGCGTAGATGGCCGCTTCCTCATCGATCCACTTCAACAGACTGCCGCCGAACAGCGTGCCGTTGGGGTTGAGGTCTTCGGGCTTGATCCATTTGCGCGTATGGAAGTTCATACGGCGTCCTCCTTGTGTGAGATGGAATGAATCATGGACGCCCCGCCGAGGCTTGTCGCGCCAAGGCTTTCAATGGACACGATAGGTGCTCGCCCAGGCGACGGAAAACCTTGGGCTTGCCCATCGACGTCGCTATAATCCGCAAGTTTCAAACGGCCGGCACAGTCCGGTCGTTCCCGCCACCCATCCGAGGGGCGCTGCAGCAAGTGGTACCTGTTTCGACTCAGGTTCCGCCTGTCAGGCTCGGAAGGGGCGTTTTCAAAACGCATCAACGGCGCCCATTCGCACACTACGAATGGAGACTCACGCATGAGCGCTGTCATGACGCCTGCCGATTTCAACGACTACAAGGTCGCCGACATTTCCCTGGCCGCCTGGGGCCGCCGCGAGCTGATCATCGCCGAATCCGAAATGCCGGCCCTGATGGGTCTGCGTCGCAAGTACGCCGGCCAGCAACCGCTGAAAGGCGCGAAGATCCTCGGTTGCATCCACATGACCATCCAGACCGGCGTGCTGATCGAGACCCTGACCGCCCTGGGCGCCGAAGTGCGCTGGTCGTCCTGCAACATCTTCTCCACCCAGGATCAGGCCGCTGCTGCCATCGCCGCCGCCGGCATCCCGGTGTTCGCCTGGAAAGGCGAGACCGAGCAGGAGTACGAGTGGTGCATCGAGCAGACCATCCTCAAGGACGGCCAGCCGTGGGACGCCAACATGGTGCTGGACGATGGCGGTGACCTGACCGAAATCCTGCACAAGAAATACCCGCAGATGCTCGAGCGCATCCACGGCGTCACCGAAGAAACCACCACCGGTGTGCACCGCCTGCTCGACATGCTCAAGGCCGGCACCCTGAAAGTCCCGGCGATCAACGTCAACGACGCCGTGACCAAGAGCAAGAACGACAACAAGTACGGCTGCCGCCACAGCCTGAACGACGCCATCAAGCGCGGCACCGACCACCTGCTGTCGGGCAAGCAGGCCCTGGTGATCGGCTACGGCGACGTGGGCAAGGGCTCCGCCCAGTCCCTGCGTCAGGAAGGCATGATCGTCAAGGTTTCCGAAGTAGACCCGATCTGCGCCATGCAGGCCTGCATGGACGGTTTCGAGCTGGTCTCCCCCTACAAGAACGGCATCAACGACGGCACCGAAGCCAGTGTCGACGCCGCGCTGCTGGGCAAGATCGACCTGATCGTCACCACCACCGGCAACGTCAACGTCTGCGACGCCGGCATGCTCAAGGCCCTGAAGAAGCGCGCCGTGGTCTGCAACATCGGCCACTTCGACAACGAGATCGACACCGCCTTCATGCGCAAGACCTGGGCCTGGGAAGAAGTGAAGCCGCAGGTGCACAAGATCCACCGCACCGGTGCTGGCACCTTCGATCCGGCCAACGATGACTACCTGATCCTGCTGGCCGAAGGCCGCCTGGTGAACCTGGGCAACGCCACCGGCCACCCGAGCCGCATCATGGACGGCTCCTTCGCCAACCAGGTGCTGGCGCAGATCTTCCTGTTCGAGCAGAAGTTCGCTGACCTCTCCGCCGAGAAGAAAGCCGAGCGCCTGACTGTGGAAGTACTGCCGAAGAAACTGGACGAAGAAGTGGCCCTGGAAATGGTCAAGGGCTTCGGCGGCGTGGTCACCCAGCTGACCAAGCAGCAGGCCGACTACATCGGCGTGACCGTGGAAGGCCCGTTCAAGCCGGACACCTACCGCTACTGATGGTCCGGGTGGACGGGCGCGTCCCGTTCACCCCCGTTTTCAGCCTGGCGGAGGGCGCGCCCTCCGTCTCTTGCTCCCGAGCCTGGAAAGACCCATGTCCCAAGAACGCCGTTACAGCTTCGAGTTCTTCCCCGCCAAGACCGAAGCCGGGCACGAAAAACTGATGGCCACCGCCCGCACCCTGGCCAGCTACCAGCCGGATTTCTTCTCCTGCACCTACGGTGCCGGCGGCTCCACCCGCGACCGTACCCTGCAGACCGTGCTGCAGCTGGATGGCGAGGTGAAGGTGCCCACCGCGCCGCACCTGTCCTGCGTCGGTGACAGCAAGGCCGAACTGCGCGCCCTGCTGGCCCACTACAAGGACGCCGGCATCCAGCGCATCGTCGCCCTGCGCGGCGACCTGCCGTCGGGCATGGGCGTGGCCAGCGGCGAGCTGCGTTTCGCCAACGAACTGGTGGAATTCATCCGCGCGGAAACTGGTGACCACTTCCACGTCGAAGTCGCCGCCTACCCGGAAGTCCATCCCCAGGCGCGCAGCTACGAGGCCGACCTCGCCAACTTCGTGCGCAAGGTCAAGGCCGGCGCCAGCAGCGCGATCACCCAGTACTTCTTCAACGCCGACAGCTACTTCTACTTCGTCGAGCGCGTACGCAAGCTGGGTGTGGATATCCCCGTGGTACCGGGCATCATGCCGATCACCAACTACAGCAAGCTGGCCCGCTTCTCCGACGCCTGCGGCGCGGAAATCCCGCGCTGGATCCGCAAGCAACTGGAGGCCTATGCCGATGACGTGCAGAGCATCCAGGCCTTCGGTGAGCAGGTGATCACCGAGATGTGCGAACAGCTCCTCCAGGGCGGCGCCCCCGGCCTGCACTTCTACACCCTGAACCAGGCTGAACCGAGCCTGGCAATCTGGAAGAACCTCAACCTGCCGCGTTGAGTTCGCCGTAGAAGACGAAAAGGCCGGGCATTGTCCCGGCCTTTTTCTTTTCCGCATCCGTGTAGCCGTGTAGCCGTGTAGCCGTGTAGCCGTGTAGCCGTGTAGGAGCGAGCTTGCTCGCGAACAGCCCCGAGCACGGCCTTTCGCGAGCAAGCTCGCTCCTACAGAAGTGCGCTCCCACAACAAGTGCCGGCAGGCGCGACCGCCTGCGCCATCGCTGTAGAGGCGACGGCGGTCACACCTTCGATGCTTTGACCTTCGGCTTACTACCCATTGCGCGTGCGGCCACGTAATCTGGCCACATGCCACCATTCAACATCCTCCTCTTCGCCCTGCTCGCGTGCCTCGGTTCAGCCGTCCAGGCCGAGCCCCTGCGCATCGTCAGCGAGCCCTGGGCACCCTACATTTTCGAAGAGGATGGCCAACTGCGCGGCCTGGACTACGAAGCCAGCGTCATCGTTTTCCAGCGCATGGGCATCGAGGTCCAGTGGAGCCTGATGCCCTGGAAGCGTTGCCTGGTGGAGCTGGAAAGCGGGCAGGCCGACGCGGTTCTGGACATCTTCCACAAGCAGGAGCGCGAATCGCAGATGGCCTTCCCTGCGGAACCGCTCTCGGAAGTGGAATTCGTACTCTTCTATGCGCGGCAACGGCCCTATCCATTCCAGCGCCTGGCCGATCTGCGGGGCCTGAAGATCGGCGTCTCCCCCGGCTACTGGTACGCCGACAAGGCCTTTCGCACCTCGCCACTGTTCATCCGCGAGCCGGCGCCGACGCACGAGGCCAACCTCGGCAAGCTGGTGCGTGACCGCGTCGACCTCGTCGTCAACGATCGCCGCGCCGGGCAGTTCCTGGTTCACCAGATGGGGCTGCAAGCGCAGATCGCCAATCATCAACGCGTGATCGGTCGCGACCGCCTGTATCTCGCCTTCCGCCGCCAACCACAGCTGGAAAGCCTCGCCGCGCCTTTCGGCGAAGCGCTCAGGCGCTTCAAGCAGGAGCCGGCGTACGCGCAGCTGGTGGCCCGTTATCGTGAACCGGGCCGTGAAATCTCCAGCAACCGTTGAGCGCCGCGAGGGCTGTACATTCGCGAGGAGCTGTTATACTCGGCGCTCCGTCAGGCATACGCCCGGATGCTGAGCCACCCTAGAGCCAGCAGGACCGGTCGGGATCGCGAGCCATCGCTGCGATTCGAGCCAGACAAGATCACCCTTTCGGGCCAGCCCCTAGAACTACACAGGATTTCCCATGTCCTTTGCTTCCCTCGGTCTCTCCGAGGCATTGGTCGGCGCTGTCGAAGCCGCCGGCTACGCCCAGCCCACTCCCGTGCAACAGCGGGCGATTCCCGCCGTGTTGCAGGGCCGCGACCTGATGGTCGCTGCCCAGACTGGCACCGGCAAGACTGCCGGTTTCGCGCTGCCGATTCTCGAGCGCCTGTTCCCCAACGGACACCCTGACAAGTCCCAGCGACATGGCCCGCGCCAGACGCGCGTGCTGGTCCTGACCCCGACCCGCGAACTCGCGGCCCAGGTGCATGACAGCTTCAAGCTCTATGCCCGTGACCTGCACCTGGTGAGCACCTGCATCTTCGGCGGCGTCGGCATGAACCCGCAGATCCAGGCCGTTTCCAAGGGCGTGGACATCCTGGTGGCCTGCCCCGGCCGCCTGCTCGACCTGGTTGGCCAGGGCGCCATCGATCTCTCCCATGTAGAGATCCTGGTGCTCGACGAAGCCGACCGGATGCTCGACATGGGCTTCATCCACGATGTGAAGAAGGTCCTCGCCAAGCTGCCCGCCAAGCGCCAGAACCTGCTGTTCTCGGCGACCTTCTCGAAAGACATCGTCGACCTTGCCAACAAGCTGCTGCACGACCCCGAACGCATTGAAGTGACCCCGCCAAACACCACGGTGGAGCGCATCGAGCAGCGCGTGTTCCACCTGCCGGCCAGCCACAAGCGCGCCCTGCTGGCACACCTGATCACCGTCGGTGCCTGGGAACAGGTACTGGTCTTCACCCGCACCAAGCACGGCGCCAACCGCCTGGCGGAGTACCTGACCAAGCACGGCCTGCCCGCTGCGGCGATCCACGGCAACAAGAGCCAGAACGCCCGCACCAAGGCCCTGGCCGACTTCAAGGCCAACGACGTGCGCATCCTGGTGGCGACCGACATCGCCGCCCGCGGCCTGGACATCGACCAGTTGCCCCATGTGGTCAACTTCGAGCTGCCCAACGTCGAGGAAGACTACGTGCACCGCATCGGCCGTACCGGCCGTGCCGGCCGCAGTGGTGAAGCCATCTCCCTGGTCGCTCCGGATGAAGAGAAACTGCTGAAGGCCATCGAGCGCCTGACCAAGCAGAAGATCCCGGCCGGCGATACCCAGGGCTTCGATCCGGCTACCGTCGAAGCCGAGCGTCCTGATGCCCGTCCGCCACGCCCCGAGCGTCAGCCGCGCGCCGACAAACCCAAGCGCGAAGGCAAACCGCAGCAGCAAGCGCCCCAAGGCCCAGTTGAAGCCAAGGAAGCCGGTGAGGGCGGCGAAGCCAAACCTCGCAAGAGCCGCAACCGCCGTCGTGGCAAAGGCAAGGGGCAGGAACAGGGCCAGGACCAGCAGGTCGCCGACGCCCAACAGTCGCAGCAACCCAAGCAGGCTCGCCCGCAGCGCCCGCCGCAGCCGGCACCTGAGCGTGATCCGGAAGAGTTCCTCGACGACGACGTGGACAACTTCGGCAATCGCGCCGACTACGTCAGCCCCTACCCGCCCAAAGGCCAGAACCAGGGTCGCAACCAGCGCCGTGGCGGCCAGGGCCAGGGCCAGCCTCAAGGTCAGCGCCAGGGTCAAGGCCAATCCCAAGGCCGCAGCGGCCAGGGGCGTGGGCAGCAGGGCCAGGGTGAAAACCAGGGCCGTCGCCAAGGTGGTGGCGGTCAGGGCAGCGGTCAGGGAAGCAGCCAGAAGCCGGGCCAAAAACAAGGTCAGAAGCAAGGCCAGAAACAAGGCCAGCAGCGCCAGGGCAAGCCCGCCAACAAGACTCGCGGCAGCGGCCAGCGCCGTGGTGAAGATCAACTGGTATCCCGTGGTCGCGACGAGCCAGCTGTTCAGGATCCCCGTGCCAACAAGCCGGCACCGAAGATCATCATGAAAGAGTCCCGCGCCGACCGTTTTCCGACGCCGGAGCAGTTGGACGAACTGCAACAGACCAACCGCCCACGCGGCGAGAAGCCAGCCTTGCTGACCCGCAATCGTTGAGTTTCACCTGCTCATGAAAACGCCGGCCTAGTGCCGGCGTTTTCGTTTTCGGATCATGCAGTCCCTGCGCGATGCAGCGACTACAAGCCCATGAAAACACTGGCTCAGCGTCGACATTTTCATTTCCGGGGTCTGCATGCCCTGTAGGAGCGATTTCATTCGCGATGCAGGTCCGGACAGCAAAACGCCGGCACTGGGCCGGCGTTCTGGTACTGCGGGAAAGCGCGATCAGGAACGCACGCCCTCGAAGGAGATGATCAGCTGGGCTTCCTGGGAGGCCGGGCCGAGGTCCTTCTGGATGGCGAAGTCTTTCAGCTTGATGGTGGTGGCGCCTTCGAAGCCGGCGCGGTAGCCGCCCCACGGGTCGTCGCCCTGGCCAACGAACTTGGCCTTGATCACCACCGGCTTGGTCACGCCGTTGAGGGTCAGGTTGCCGGTCACGTCGGCAGTACCCTGGCCAGTGGACTTGACCGAGGTGGACTCGAAGGTGGCGGTGGGATTCTTGCTGACGTTCAGGAAGTCGCCGCTCTTGATGTGCTTGTCACGCTCGGCGTGGTTGGTATCAACGCTGGCGGTCTTCAGGGTGACCTTGATCTTGCTGGCCTCCGGGTTCTTTTCGTCGAAGCTGAAGCTGCCGTCGAAATCCTTGAAGGTCCCGAAGATGTAGCTGTAGCCCAGGTGGCCGATCTTGAAGTTGACGAAGGCGTGCTGGCCTTCCTTGTCGATCACGTAGTCGGCGGCCATGGCCTGGCCGGCGAACAGTGCGGCACCGAGGGTCAGGGCAGCGAAGGTTTTCTTCAGCATCGGTGAATCTCCTTGTTGAGTTGCAGCGTTATTTGGCGGCGCGGCCGAGCATACGGGTCAGGGTCGCGTCGCGGTCGATGAAATGGTGCTTGAAGGCGGCAAGGGCATGGATGCCGGCGAAAATCAGCAGGCCCCAGGCGAGGTATTCGTGGATGGCACCGGCGACATCTTCCTGGTCGGGGATGGCGGTCAGGGTGGCCGGTACCTCGAACAGACCGAACACGGCAATGCCGCGACCTTCGGCGGTGGAGATCAGGTAGCCGGAAATCATCAGGGCGAAGAGGCCGAGATAAAGGACCAGGTGACCGACCTTGGACCCCAGGCGGGTCATCGGCCCATGGTTGGGAAGCGCCGGCGGCGGCGGGCTGATGAAGCGCCAGGCGAGGCGCGCGGCCATCACCAGGAACAGCAGGATGCCGATGCTCTTGTGGAGGTCCGGAGCGGTCTTGTACCAGCTGCTGTAGTAGTTCAGACCGACCATCCACAGGCCCAGGGCGAACAGGCCGACGAAGACGATAGCCACCCCCCAATGCAGAAGAATACTCACCAGGCCGAAGCGGGACGGGGAATTACGCCATTGCATGAAATGAATCCTTGGAAACACAGGCTGGGTAAACGCGAGTGATTTAGCCTAGCGACAAATCTATCGAATTAAAGCGGAAAATTTCGCTTTGAAATATCGAGTAATACGATCTTTATAACGAACAGATCTTTGCGGAATTTTGTCGAAGGAACGGGCTGAAAGTTCGTCAGCCGCAGCCGAACGGCGCGGCAGAGGGGATCGGCGGCGGGGAAGACCCGCCGCCGAGGAGGCAACTCAGTTGAGCAGGCGGGAGAAAAAGCCCTTCTTCTCTTCCGTGGCGGCCGCCTTGGGCTTCGCTGCGGGTTTGGCTTCGGCCACAGCTTCGACGGGGCCAACAGCCTTGCCGGCCTTGAGGTCAGCCACCTGGCTGGCGGCGCGCTGACCGCTGCGCAGGGCGCCTTCGAGGGTGCCCGGATACAGCGCATCGGTGTGTTCGCCGGCGAATACCACGCGGCCCAGGGGCTGCTCCCACATGCGCCAGTACAGGCTGATTTCGCCCGGGCCATAGGCCAGGTACGCGCCGCCAGCCAATGCGTCCTTGCCGTAGCGACGCAGCTCGAAGCCCTTGAACTGTTCGCGTGCACCCGGGAAGTGCTTGTCGAAGCGGATCAGCACCTGGTCGACCATCTGCCGGTCGCCGAAAGCCTGCATGAGGCGGGCGTTGTCGCCGGACAGGTTGATCAGCAGGTTGGCGCCGCCCTTGAGGGCCGGCTCGACCCAGAGCATGCCCAGTCCCTGATCGCTATAGACTTCGCCGGAAAGGCGGCTCTTGCCCCAGACCGGTTTTTTGAACTGCAGCAGCATCTGGTCGCGCCAGCCGTAGTTAATGTCCTTCAGGGCGCGCAGCTGCAGCGCCGAGAGAGACGGCGACATGCTGATCTTGCCCAGCGCCGGCAGCGGCACCGCGAGCACGACGTAATCGGCCTTGTAGCCGGTGCCGCCGACCTTCACGGTGACGCCATCCTTCTCCTGCACGATCGCGGAAACGCGGGCATTGGTCTTGATGGTCTTGATCTGCTTGGCCATGGCCTGCGCCAGGCCCTGGCTGCCGCCGGGCAGGCGCGCGGCGCGCATCTCGGTATCCGGCAGGCCACGGTAGACGCGCGCCTGCTGGGCGAGGTAGAGCAACGACAGGCGCGACGGTTCGTCATAGCGCGAGCGGATGCGCTGATCCACCAGGGCCTTGGCCGTCGGCGCCAGGTTCAGTTTTTCCAGCCAGCGCGCCACGCTGATGGAGTCGAGGGTCTGCAGCGTGTGGTTGGCCAGCGGCTTCATCGGGTCGTCGATGGAAGCCGCCAGGTCATCCAGGCTCTTGTCGAAACGCTTCAGGCCTTCGACGGTGCTGGGCGCCTCCTTGAACAGGTCGGCTTCGGAGAAGTAGCGACCGTTCACCAGATAGCCCGGCGTGCGCACGTAATCCGGTGCAGGCACGGCCTTCAGCTTGAACTGGTCCAGGTAGCGATACAGGCTCGGTTGCAGCTTGGCGCTGCCGACCCACTCACTGGCGGCAAGGCCGGAACGCCCGCCGATGCCCGGCTTGGCCTCCAGCACGGTGACCTGCCAGCCTTTCTGCTGCAGCTCGTAGGCCGAGGTCAGGCCCGCCATGCCGCCACCGATGACGATGGCCGTCGGCTGCTTGTCCTTGGCCAGCGCCGTCGCGCTCAGCCCTCCCAATACGATCAGCGCCAAGGCGCGCCAGGCTGCTGGCATGAAAATCTCCCCCGGTAAAACAGTGTCGTTCTGAATTGGCGCGCAGGATACGCCAGCCCTGCCGGCCGGAACAGACGTGCCTTGAGGCCGGCAGGCAGCGTCCTGCTTGTCCAGGGCGGAGGCATTGCATAGGCTTCGCCGATCGCTACAGGAGAACGACTCATGGGCCTCAATGCCGACTGGATGCAACGCGACCTCGCTGTGCTCTGGCACCCCTGCACCCAGATGAAAGATCACGAACGCCTGCCGGTGGTACCGATCCGCCGCGGCGAAGGCGTCTGGCTGGAGGACTTCGAGGGCAAACGCTACCTGGACGCCGTCAGTTCCTGGTGGGTGAACGTCTTCGGCCACGCCAATCCGCGCATCAATCAGCGCATCAAGGATCAAGTGGACCAGCTGGAACACGTGATCCTCGCCGGCTTCAGCCACCAGCCGGTGATCGAACTGTCCGAGCGCCTGGTGAAGATCACCCCGAAGGGCCTTGACCGGGTGTTCTATGCCGACAACGGCTCCTCCGGCATCGAAGTGGCGCTGAAAATGAGCTACCATTTCTGGCGCAATCAGGGGCTGGAACGCAAGAAGCGCTTCGTCACCCTGACCAACAGCTACCACGGCGAAACCGTGGCGGCCATGTCGGTGGGCGATGTCGCCCTCTTCACCGAGACCTACAAGTCGCTGCTGCTGGACACCCTCAAGGTGCCTAGCCCGGATTGCTACCTGCGTCCCGAGGGCATGTGCTGGGAAGAACATTCCCGCGCCATGTTCGCCCATATGGAACGCACCCTGGCCGAGCACCATGAGGAGGTCGCCGCTGTCATCGTCGAGCCGCTGATCCAGGGCGCCGGCGGCATGCGCATGTATCACCCGGTCTACCTCAAGCTGCTGCGCGAGGCCTGCGACCGCTATGGCGTGCACCTGATCCACGACGAGATCGCCGTCGGTTTCGGTCGCACCGGCACTATGTTCGCCTGCGAGCAGGCCGGCATCGCCCCGGACTTCCTGGTGCTGTCCAAGGCGCTCACCGGCGGCTACCTGCCCATGGCCGCCGTACTCACCTCCGAAACCGTCTACCGGGGCTTCTACGACGACTACCAGACTCTGCGCGCGTTCCTCCACTCGCACACCTACACCGGCAACCCGCTGGCCTGCGCTGCCGCCCTGGCGACCCTGGATATCTTCGAGCAGGACAAAGTGATCGAGGCCAACCGCAAGCTGGCCATGCGCATGGCGACCGCAACCGCACATCTGGCGGATCACCCCCATGTGGCCGAAGTGCGCCAGACCGGCATGGTTCTGGCCGTCGAGATGGTTCAGGACAAGGCCAGCAAGACGCCCTACCCCTGGCAGGAACGCCGCGGCCTGAAGGTCTTCCAGCACGCGCTGGAGCGCGGCGCCCTGCTGCGTCCGCTGGGCAACGTGGTGTATTTCCTGCCGCCCTACGTGATCACCGAAGAGCAGATCGACTTCCTTGCCGAGGTGGCCAGCGAAGGCATCGACATCGCTACACGCGACTCGGTGAGCGTGTCGGTGACGGCGGACCTGCATCCGAATCACCGCGACCCGGGCTGACAAGTAACACGGACGGCGCGCCAGGCCTTAAACTGCGCGCCTGTCCCACCTCTGCCCGAACGCCCATGCGCCTTTCCCGCTTCTTCATCGATGCCCCGCTCTCCCTTGGCCAGCATGAGCTGCCCGAAGCCCAGGCCCACTACATCGGTCGTGTGTTGCGTCATGCCGCAGGCGATGCCGTGCAACTGTTTGACGGCTCCGGCCAGGAGTACCTCGGCGAACTGATCGAAGTGGGCAAGAAGGCAGTGCGGGTCGAGCTGCGCGAGTCCTTCGCCGGCATGGCCGAATCGCCCCTGCGGATTCACCTGGGCCAGGGCCTGTCACGCGGCGAGCGCATGGACTGGGCGATCCAGAAGGCCACCGAACTGGGCGTAGCCGAGATCAGCCCCATCGTCAGCGAACGTTGTGAAGTGCGTCTGAAGGACGAACGCGCCGACAAGCGCCTCGCGCACTGGCGGCAGATTGCGATCAGCGCCTGCGAGCAATGTGGGCGTTCGGTGCTGCCGGTGATTCACGCGCCGGTCACGCTGGTCGATTGGCAGCGCGACGTTCAGGCGGATCTCAAGCTGGTCCTGCATCCGGTGGCCGAGCCCCTTGCGAGCCATGCCAGGCCGGAGACGCTGGCCTTCCTGATCGGCCCCGAGGGCGGCCTCTCCGAAGCGGAGGTCGAATACGCGAAAGCGGCGGGGTTCCACGCTGCACGGTTGGGGCCACGGGTGCTGCGCACCGAAACGGCGCCGGTGGTGGCGCTCAGCGTGGCACAGCAACTCTGGGGCGATTTCTAGACCGATGTACCGGCGTAGGTTGGGCTGAGCTACGCGAAGCCCAACGAGCGGAATAACCGGAGAAACGTTGGGCCTCGCTGCGCTCGGACCAACCTACGGTGCTCAGATCAAACCGGCATCCGCCAGCATCTGCTCCAAGGCCACGAGGTCGGGGATCTTCGCCACATCAGTGCCGAGTTGCACCGAGTCCAGCTCCAGGGCCGCCAGTGGCGCATTGGCGCGGCGGAGGTCTTCTTCGAGCTTCAGCGAGCGGGGAATGCCTTGCAGCAGCAGGGCGATGAACTTCACGTGCGGGCGACCGCCGAGGGCATTGAGCACCGCCACCCGGGCACCGGAACCCACCTTCGCCTCACCACCGGCGGCCGCCTCGAAGGACAGCAACGGCAGGCGCAGGTCGCGCCACGCCACCTGGCCCAGCAGCCAGGCCGGCAGTCCCGGCGTTGCCTGGGGTGCGCGATAGGGAATGAGTTCGGCCAGCGCCACGTTGGGCACCAGCAGGGTACGGTCGGACAGGGGCAGCAGAAGCCCGGTAAGGCTGGCGGAGCTGTTCTGGGTGGTAACGGCTTGGCTCATGGAAATTCCTGGGTTAGCTGCACTGTGCGGCCAGATGTTCGACCAGCTTCGCCGCCAGCTCTCGCGGTTCACCGCTGAAACTGCTGTAACCGCCTTCGCGCAGACTGTCGGGCATGCTCGAACAGGCGCAGCTTTCGGCACTCTGGGTCCAGATCAGGCCACCTTGTCGGCGCAGGTAGGCAGCGGCGGCGCTGCCATCGCTCCCCATGCCGCTGAAGGCGATCACACCGCACTGGGCACCGTAGTGCTGGGCCAGGTTGAGCATGGCCTGGTCGATGGATGGGCTGTAGGGCTCTGGCCAGGGGCGCTCGCTCACCTGCATCTGGCCGTCTTCGCTGAAGTTCAGCTCACGGCTGATGGGCACCACGACGACCTCACCGCAGCGCACAGCGTCGGCATGGCGGACCTGGTTGACGTGCCACTGGCTGTGGCGCCCCACCGCCTGGGGCAACGCGCCCTCGAAGCTGGGGTCGATGTGCTGGGCATAGATGAAGCCGATGGGCAGGCCACCGGGCAGAGCGTCGAGGAACGCCTTGACCGCTGCCGGCCCGCCCAGGGAAGCGGCCAGCAGCCAGACTTGGCGCGCAGGCTCGCCCGCCACCAGCGGGGTATCGGCCAGCGCCCTGGGCAGTTCCAGGCGCGCCGGACGCTGGGCATCCGCCAACAGGGTCTCCAGGCTCGGCCCCACCGCAACGGCCGGGTCGCCAACGAGTTTCTTCAGCTTGCCGAACAGGCGCCGCTCCCAACGCGGGTAATGCTCGGAATGGCGCTCCGGCGCGTGACCTTCGCCGAACAGGACGGGCGCACTGGCATGCTCCAGCAGGCTGTCCACGAGGGGCGAATCCTCGGACAGGGCCAGGTCCACCAGCCACAGGTCAGCCTCGCAGGCGCCCAGAGCTTCGTCGTCGAGGCGGGCAGGATCGCTGTTGAGCACGACCTGGTAGCCATTGCCGGTCAGCGCCTGCTGCAGCACATGGCGCTGCAGTGAGGTGTCGGCGAGCACGGCGATCCGTGCGGAAGTCTTCTCTGTCATGTCCGTTTGACCAGATGCTGGATGGATTCGAGCAGCAGCGATTCCTGGTAGGGCTTGCCGAGGTAGTCATTGACGCCGATGGCCATGGCTCGCTCGCGGTGCTTCTCGCCGGTACGCGAGGTGATCATGATGATCGGCAGGTCCTTCAGGCGTTCGTCGTGGCGGATCAGGGTCGCCACTTCGAAGCCGTCCATGCGCGGCATCTCGATGTCCAGCAGCATGATGTCCGGGCGCTGCTCCTGCAGCAGGGCGATGGCATCCACCCCGTCCTTGGCGGTGAGCACGTTCATGCCGTTGCGCTCCAGCAGGCGGCTGGTGACCTTGCGTACGGTCACCGAGTCGTCCACCACCATCACCAGCGGCGGACGCTCCAGGTCCACCTCCGCCGGCAGCAGGTTGGCGCTCGCCGAACGCAGCTGCGGCTGCACCAGGTGCGCGTGACGCGTACGGATGGTCGCCAGCAGGTCCAGGATCACCACCACGCGGCCGTCACCGAGGATGGTGGCGCCGGAGATACCGTGGACGCCGGCGAACTGCGGGCCGAGGCTCTTCACCACGATCTCGCGGGAGCCCACCAGGGCGTCCACCTGCACGGCCACGGCGTGCTCGGAAGAGCGCACCAGGATCACCGGCAGCGGCAGGCTCTGGCCCACCAGCTTGGGTTGCTGACCGTTGGCCAGCAGGTCACCCAGATACTTCAGTTCGTAGTTTTGCCCGGCATATTCGAAACGCGGCGCGTCGGGCTGGTAGTAGGTTTCCAGCTCGTAGGGCGAAACCCGCACGATGCCTTCGATGGTGTTCAGCGGAATGGCATAGAGGTCTTCGCCGGAAAGCACCATCAGCGCGCGGTTCACCGACACGGTGAACGGCAGGCGGATGAGGAAGCGGCTGCCCTCGCCCGGCGTCGAGTCGATGCTCATGGTGCCGCCGAGTTGCTTCACTTCGGAGTGCACCACGTCCATGCCGACGCCACGGCCGGAAATCTGGGTGACCTTGTCGGCGGTGGAGAAGCCCGGTTCGAGGATGAACTGCAGTACCTCGTGGTCCGACAAGTCGGACTCGACGTCCATCATGCCGCGCTCGATCGCCTTGCGGCGCACGGCCTCCAGCTTGATGCCGGCACCGTCGTCGGCCAGGGTCAGGACGATATCGCCACCTTCGCGGCCGAGGTTCAGGCGGATGGTGCCGCTCTCCGGCTTGCCGGCGGCGCGGCGCGCTTCGGCATTCTCGACGCCGTGGTCGACCGCGTTGCGCAGCATGTGCTCCAGCGGCGCCACCATGCGTTCCAGCACGGTGCGATCCATCTCGCCTTCAGCGTTGCCGACGACGAATTCCACCTGTTTGTCGAGCTCGCTGGCCACCTGCCGGACAATTCGGCGCAGGCGCGGTACGAGGCGATCGAAGGGCACCATGCGCGTACGCATCAGGCCTTCCTGCAGCTCGGTGTTCACGCGCGCTTGTTGCAGCAGCAGGGTTTCCGCGTCGCGGTTCTTCGCCGCCAGCGTTTCCTTGAGGTCGAGCAAGTCGGACGCGGACTCGAACAGCGCTCGCGACAGCTGTTGCAGCTGCGAGTGACGGTCCATTTCCAGCGGGTCGAAATCTTCGTAGCCGGCGCGCTCGGCTTCGGCCTGGTAGCGGCTGAGGATCTGCGCCTGGGTCTCGGTATCGAGACGGCGCAACTGGTCGCGCACCCGCTCGATGGTGGATTCCATCTCGCTCAGGGTGAAACTGAAGTCGCTGACCTGCTGTTCCACACGGCCGCGGAAGATGGAGGTTTCACCGGCGAGGTTGACCAGCCCTTCGAGCAGCTCCGCAGGCACCTTCACCAGCTCCTGCGGCGCGCGGCGGGCGGCGGCCTCCTGGGCGGCTTCGCGCGCTCGGTGCACGAACGGCAACACGCGCTCTTCACCCACCACCAGTGGCTGGACGCTGGCCGCGACGATGGGCGTGGCCAATTGCGGGACTTCCGGCTGGCTCGGCGCAGGCGCCGGGGCCAGGTCTTCGGCAATGCTCTGATCGAGTTGCTGGCGCAGCTCTTCCAGCTCGGCCTGCAGGCCCTCGTAACCGGACTGCACGTCGAGGAACAGGCTTTCCGGCCAGGGCGCGCCCTGCTGCTGGGCCTCGACCAGGTGCTGTTCGAGATCGTGGGTGAGGTCGCCGAGGCGTCTCTGTCCGGCCAGTCGCGCGCCGCCCTTGAGGGTGTGCAGCACGCGCAGCAGTTCTTCCACATGGGCGCCGTCTTCGCGCGCCTCTTCCCAGCGGCCAATAGCGGTTTCCATGGCCTCCAGCAGGTCGTCGGCCTCTTCCAGGAAGATATCGAGGATATCCGCCTCGGCCACGGCCTCCAGGTCATCCGCGGCGGCAGGCTGCAGGTGCACGGCGCTGGGCATGCTCAGTTGTTCGCTGGGATTGGCGCGCCAGAGCTGGATGGCGTCGATCAGCGCCTGGCCGTCCGGCAATGCGCGGCGAGCGCGCACCGCATCGAGCATTTCGCTGAGACGGTCCTGGCAAGCCTGCAACAGGCCGAACAAGGCCGGGCTGGCACGCAAGCGGCCGCCGCAAAGGCCTTCGTAGAGGAATTCCAGTTCATGGGCGAGGTCGCCGATGGGGCCGATCTCGGCCATCCGCGCACCGCCCTTGAGGGTGTGCAGGTCCCGTTGCAGGGACTCGATTTCAAGGCTGTTGTCCGGGTCTTCGGTCCAGCGCTGCAGGGCGGCACCGGCGCTGTCGAGGATGTCGAAACCTTCCTCGAGGAAGATTTCCACCAGCTCCGGGTCCTGGTCGTTGTCGAAGGGCTGCGGCGCGCTGTAGGCGGCCGGCTCTTCAGCTACACGCATCTCCAGCAACTCGGCCAGGGACGTTTCGCCCAGGACCTCTGTGGCGACGTCCAGCTCCGAGTCTTCCAGTTCCTCGTTGGCAGCTGCCAAAGGCTCGCCTGGATTCGCGACATCTTCGTCGTCGAAGGCCAATTCATCGAAGGCTTCGGGCTCTGGCAGTGGCTGCACCACGGCGGCGGACAGACTCTGTGCACCACCCTGGCGGAAGCCGCGAATGTCCTGGATCAACTGCAACGGATCGGTCAGCACGCGGCGCGCCTGGAGCTGTTCCAGCAGCGAGGCGAGGCAGTCGTGGCTCTTCTGCAACAGGCCGGCGAGACGCGGCGAATGGCTGTAGCGGCGATCCACCAGGCCTTCGTAGAGGGATTCCAGCTCATGGGCGAGATCGCCGATGGGGCGAATCTCGGCCATGCGCGCACCGCCCTTGAGGGTGTGCAGGTCACGCTGCAGGGCCAGCAGGGCCGGGTTGTTGCCTGGCTCGACGAGCCAGCGTTCCAGCGCCTTACCAGCACTATCGAGGATGTCCACCGCCTCTTCGAGGAAGATCGACACCATCTCTTCGTCCAGGGCGGCCGGGACTTCATCCAGCGGTGCTGCCGCGGGCACTTCTTCGGGGTCGAAGGATGCCAGCTCGGGCAATGCCACTTCCTGCAGGGCGAGTGGCTGTTCCACCATCTCGGGCAGCGGCGGGATGTCGTCAACGCGGGTCCAATCGATGGCGTCCGCGTCAAGCTCTTCGATTTCCAGATCGGGAATCCCGGGCTCCAGCAGCGCCAGGGCCGTCGGGTCGACCAGCTCCTGCATCAGGTTGCGCAAGGCCTCGGCGCGCTCCGGCTGTGGCGTGACCTCCAGTGCGGCAGCGACCTGGTCCATCATGCCGATCAGGGCCTCATGGGCGGCGTCGGCTTCGCTGAAGAAGCGCTCGCTGACCGGCAGGCTGCCTTCGTCGACGGCACCGTACACGTCCAGCAGGGCTTCGCAGAGTTCTTCGATCTGCGGCAGCTCGGCCATTTCGGCACCCCGGCCGAGCGTACTCAGTTCTTCCAGCAGGGCGCCCAGTTCCTGGCGCTGGGCGGGGTGCTCGCGCCAACGCCGCAGCAAGTCTTCGGCGTCGAGCAGGATGTCCATGCCTTCCGCGAGGAACAGAGAGATCATCTGCGGATCGCGCATCTCGCCCTTGTCGTCACGGCGCGCGGCGTTGGCCGCGACCAGGCGGTCCTGATGCAGCTTCTGGATGCGTTCCAGCAGCTCATGGGTGCCTGGAATCGCCGCCAGCGGCGTGCTGTCGAGCTGTGCCACGCCCTGACGCAACAGGTTCAGCGCCTCGCGCAGCAGTTCGGCCTCGGAGAGGTCGATGCTGAGCAGGTTGGTCTTGTATTCCTTGGCCAGTTTTTCCAGCGGCGTGGCGATCTCGGCGATCGGCAGGATGCCCGCCATGTGCGCGCTGCCCTTGAGGGTGTGCAGGGCGCGCTGGAGGTCATCGTTGACCGTCTGCGGTAGCTCGTTATCGCAGGCCTTGATGAAGCCGGCGAGGGTTTCCAGGTGCAATTCCGCCTCGTTGCGGAAGATTTCCAGCAGTTGCGGGTCCAGCGCCTCGCCGGACTCGGTGATGACCGGAGCATGCAGCTCGCCCACGGGCTCGATGGCCTGCTCTGAACCCGGGGCTTCAGATTTTGGGAGCGGCTGCCCCTTGGCCAGGGCGTGGGCCGTGGCGGCCAACTGATCGACGTCATCGCGCTGACGCTGCGCCTTGCCAGCGTAGTCCTCGACCAGGGCGGGCAGGAGGTCGACCACATCCTGAACCACTTGGTAGACGGGCTCGCTGGTCTCGATGCTGCGATCCAGCACGCGGTTGAGCAGGTTCTCCACCGACCAGGACAGTTCACCGATGACCAGGGCGCGCACCATGCGACCACTGCCCTTGAGGGTGTGGAAGGCACGGCGCACTTCACCCAGGGCGTCGCGATCATTGCTGTCGGCACGCCAGCGCGGCATGTATTCGGCCAGGGTTTCCAGCACTTCGCCGGCTTCTTCGATAAAGACTTCCTGCAGTTCGTCGTCCACCGGCTCTTCGTCGGCGGGCGGCGGCAACAGGCTCGGCGGCACCTCGCGGGCCGGCGGATTGAAGGCGGGCACGGGCGCTGCCATGACTTCCGCCAGCGACAGCGGCCGCTCAACGGCGGGCGCTTGCACCGGCGCTTCCAGCGGTGCGCTGGGTAGTTCTACCTCCGGCAGGCCGAGTTCGGCGAGGGCGGCTTCGTCCCACTCCAGCGGTGCCGGAAGGTCCTCCAGGTTCATCGCTTCCAGCTCGGCCACCGGTTCGGCGCCGGGCAGTGCGTCAAGCTCGTCGAAGTCCAGGCTCGGCAGCGCTTCGAGGCCGGCTTGCGGCATGTCGAGCGCCGGTTGATCGCCTGGCAGGGCCGGTGGCAGTTCTTCGAGGTCGGCGAGGTCGAAACTCGGCAACGGCTGGTTCTCGTCGAATTCCAGCGGCGTGTCGAGACTGAGGTCGAGCAGTTCGCCTTCCGTCGCCAGCGACTCTTCGGCCAGGGCGGGCAGGCTGTCCAGCTCGGCCAGATCGAGGCTCGGCAGGGCTCCGTCGTCCTGCAGCAACGACGGTTCCAGCTCCAGGCTCGCAGTGGCTTCGGGCTCCAGGCTGAGTTCGATGGTTTCAGCCGACTGCTCGGCTTCCAGCTCATCCAGGCTCCAATCGCTTTCGGCAAGCAGCGACTCGCTCTCGGCGACCGGTACCTCGGCAATGGACGCGAGCTCCAGGGGAGCATCCAGGCTCAGATCGATGACTTCGGCAGCGGGTTCGACTTCCAGCTCACCCAGGCTCCAGTTGTCATCGGAGACCAACAGCTCGCTCTCGGCGACTGGAGTCTCAGCAACAGCGGCCACCGGCTCCAGCGGTTTGTCCAAGCCGAGGTCGATACCTTCGGCAAGCGGCTCGAACTCCAGATCGTCCAGGCTCCAGCTGTCTTCCGCGACAGCCAGTTCGCTCACAGCGACCGGCACTTCGGCGACAGCCAGCTCCAGCGGGGCATCCAGACTGAAATCGATGCTTTCGGCGGCCGGTTCGGCCTCCAGTTCACCCAGGCTCCAGTTGTCATCGGAAACCAGCAGCTCACTCTCAGCGGCCGGCGTGGCGGCATCGCCAAGCGCTTCGCGGGCAACATCCTGTTCGAGGGTGGCGCCATCGATGGCCGGTTCGAATGCGAATGCCTCAGGCATCACCGCTTCCGGCTCGTCTTCCGGATCGAGGTGCTGATGCAGTTCCGACTCTTCGGCCGCCAGTACTTCGATTTCCTGAAGCGGATTGGCCAGGGGCGCAGGGGCCTCGTCCTCATCCACCCGATCGAGGATGGAGGGCTTTTCTTTCAGCGGATAACCCAGGGATTCCAGGCTTTCCTCGGCCACATCGAGGATCAGGTCGCCTTGGGCGGCATGGTCTTCCGAGAGGCGTTCGAGGTAGTACTCGACGCTGGTGATGGCGTCGGCCAGGGTGTCCAGGCTCTGCCAGTTGGGCACGGCCTTGCGGGCTAGCAGCTGTTCCTGGATGTAGCGGTTGCAGGCTTGCAGCAGGGAAGCGGCGCGCGGCAGCGGGATCATCGCCAGGCCGCCTCGGGCCTGGGTCAGCAGCTCTGGCACGCGGGCCAGGTGCTCGTGGTTCCACTGCGACGCGATGAACTCGATGATGGCGTCCTTGGCCTGTTCCAGGCCGTTGCGCGCCTCCTTGATCACCAATTGGTGAATCTGCGCCACGTCGGTGGTGGGCAGGTGGCTTTCTTCCGCCGCGCCATCGTCTGCCGGGCCGACCATGCCGGCCAGGGTGGCTTCGACGTAGAGCAACGCGCCGGCAACGTCCATCAGCACAGCATCGCTGGGGTCACGCTGGCCGAGCGACAGGCCGTGGATGACATCGATCTGGTCGAGGATGACCTTGCGCGGTTGACCGAAGCCCAGCACTGCCAGGGTGTCGGCGATCTGCTTGAGCGGCGGCAGCAGGGAATCCAGTTCGGTCACGCCACTGCGGTCGCTGCGGACGAAGAGGTCGAGGCTGTCCTTGACCCGCACCAGTTCCTCGCAGAGGGCGGTGACCACCGAGCGCATGGCATCGCGGTCAGGGCCGGCAAGGCGGGCGCGCTCCTCGTCTACCACGGCGGTGTCGGGCAGGGCCTCGTCGAGGCGATAGCGTTCCTTCAGGGCACGGATACGCGGCGACTGGGCCGGCGCCTTGGCGACGTAGAACAGCAGGTTCTTCACCAGGTCTTCCGGGGCGGCCTGGTTGAAGCCGTCAGCGCCTTCTTCGAGCAGGCGCTTGAGCTCCTTGTCCACCTGGCGCAGCAGATTGCGCACCGAGGAGCCGTTGACCACGGAGCCATTGGCCAGGCCTTCCACCAGGCCGGAGGCGATCTGCCAGAGTGGGCCGAGCGGCGCGTCCTGGCAGAGGGATTCGAGGCGCGCAAAGACCCGCGCCATGTAGCCGAGGTTGGCGGCCAGGTCCTGGTTACGGATCACACCGACCAGTGCGGTCTGCAACATCTGCCGCAGCTTGCGCAGCAGCACCGGCAGATCGGCTGTACGCATGCGCGCCAGGGTGTCCATCGACAGCGCCGGGAGCACGCTGGACAGGTCAGGTGCGAACAGGCTGGTTTCCGACAGCAGGTTGTCGCCACGGGCGGCACGCAGGTCGTTGAGCAGCGGCAGCAGGACCATCGGCAGGTCACGACGGGCACTCTGGATTCGATCCAGGTAGGGCGGCAGCTGCAGGATGGCCTGCATCAGCACTTCCAGGGCCTCGCCCCGGTTGGCCGCGCGGCCTTCCATCAGGGCCTGGGCAAGACGCTCCATTTCTTCGGCGAGCAGGGCCGCGCCGTAGAACTCGACCATCTGCAGCGTGCCCTGGACCTGATGGATATAGGTCAGGCAGAAACGCATGCGCGTCGGGTCCTGGGGATTTTCGACGAAATCCTCCAGGGCCTGCCGCGCCTGCTTCAGGGTTTCCGCGATCTCGCCCTTTACCCACTCGAGGGCAACGTAGTCGTGCCGATCAGTCATAGCCGTCTGCTATCCCTTCCGGGTGAATGCCAGAACCTGTTCATTGGCCACCGGCTCGAGGTCCGGATGTTGCCAACCTACTACTTCGCCTACGCCCAACACCATCAGGCCTCCCGGCGCCAGGCGTTCGGCCAGGCGATTGAGGATTTCCCGGCGGCGCCAGCGGCGGAAGTAGATCAACAGGTTCTGACAGAAAATTACGTCCATGCCGGACATTGGCGCCTTGGCCAGCTCCAGCACATTGAGCCGTGCGCAGCACACCCGTGCGGCCAGGCTCGGCACTATCTTGTAGCGGCCATCGTCCTGGGCCTGGAAATAACGCGCGGTGAGCGCCTGTTCCAGTTGCTCCAGGCGCCGGGCGCCATACAGCCCTTCACGGGCCTTGGCCAGGGCGTTGAGGCTGATATCGGTGCCGGTGACGCCGAAGTAATCCGGCTGTTCCGTCTCACCCAGTGCATCGGCCGCCACCATGGCCAGGGAATAGGGTTCTTCGCCGCTGGAGCAACCCACGCTCCAGATTTCCAGGGGCCTGGCCAGACCGCCTTCGATGCGCCCGCGCAGGTAATCCGCGAGCAGTTCGAAGGACGCCGGATGGCGGAAGAAACGGGTCTCCTGCACCGTCAGGCGGTCCAGCAGGGTCGACCATTCCACCGCACCACGCGGCCCGTCAGTGACCTGGCGGTAATAGCTGGCGTAGTCCTGAACCCCCAGTTCGCGCATGCGCGCACTGAGATTGGCCTGGAGGAATGACCGGCGCTGGTCGCTGACCACCACGCCGGTACGCTCCTCGAGTAGCTTCTGCCAGTCGTGGAATTCCGCTGTCGTCATGTCGGCCAGGGGTTTCAAGGCCCAGACGCCGCCTGGCTGCATGCTGTCGTGCCCTTGATTCATGGCCGTCGTGCCGCGACCTCAGGCCGCGGCGCCTCCCCTGATCAGGCTATGTCCTGAGTTTCCGGCAGCTTGAAGCCGGAAACCGACTTGCGCATCTCGCTCGCCATCTTCGCCAGGTTGCCGATGCTCTTCGCGGTGGCGGTGGTACCGGCGGAGGTCTGCGAGGTGATCTCCTGAATCACGTTCATGGTGTTGGAGATATGGCCAGCGGAGGACGCTTGCTGACGAGCGGCGTTGGAGATGTTCTGGATGAGCGCGGCGAGGGTCTTGGATACCTTCTCGATCTCTTCCAGGGCCACACCGGCGTCCTGTGCCAGGCGGGCACCACGGACCACTTCGGAGGTGGTCTGCTCCATGGAGATAACCGCTTCGTTGGTGTCGGTCTGAATGGTCTTCACCAGCGCCTCGATCTGCTTGGTCGCAGCGGAGGAGCGTTCTGCGAGTCGCTGTACCTCGTCCGCTACCACGGCGAAGCCACGGCCCGCATCGCCCGCCATGGACGCCTGGATCGCGGCGTTAAGGGCGAGGATGTTGGTCTGGTCGGCGATGTCGTTAATCAGGCTTACGATGTCACCGATCTCCTGGGACGACTCACCGAGGCGTTTGATCCGCTTCGAGGTGTCCTGGATCTGCTCACGGATGTTGTCCATGCCGGTGATGGTGTTGTGCACCACTTCGTTGCCCTTGTTGGCGATGGCTACGGAACGTTCCGCTACCGCCGAGGACTCGGAGGCGTTCGCCGATACCTGGTCAATGGACACGGCCATTTCGTTGATCGCAGCGGAGGCGCCGGCGATTTCCTGGGCCTGGTGCTCGGAAGCCTCGGCCAAGTGCATGGCGGTGGCCTGGGTTTCCTGGGCGGCGGCGGCCACCTGCACAGCGGTCAGGTTGATGGTTTCCACCAGCTCGCGGAGCTGGTCGATGGAGTAGTTGATGGAGTCCGCGATCGCACCGGTGAAGTCTTCGGTCACGGTCGCGGCCACGGTCAGGTCACCGTCGGCGAGGTCGGCGATTTCGTCGAGCAGACGCAGAATCGCCGCCTGGTTACGTTCGTTCTTCGCGGCGGTTTCAGCCAGTCGGCTGCGGGTGCTCTGTACCATCACCAGGCCGATGAGGATGATCGCGCCCAGGGCGAGGGCACCCAGCACGTAGCCGGCCAGGGTATTCAGGCCACGGCCGTTGGCCAGGTTCTCGAAGCCGGTGGTCAGGGCGGAGGCCTTGTCCAGCAGGGTCTGGGAACCGGTGAAGATGGTGTTGGCGGATTCACGGACCTGGAACAGTTCCGGGGAGGTTTCGAGGATCTCGTCCACCGAACCGGAAACGAATTCGAAGAGTTCGGAAATCTCCTGCAGGCGCTCCAGCGCCTCGGTGTTGGTCACCTTGGAGATATCCATTGCGGCGTTGCCTTCGAGCATGGCGTTCAGCACGCGGCCGAACAGGCTGGCGTCGCGGCCGAACATGTCGGCGGCCTGTACCGAGTCTTCGTCACCGGCCAGTACCTTGTTCACCGAGCCCAGGATACGTTCTGCCAGCAGCGACTGGCGCTGGGCCACGGAAACCTGGCTGGCGGGCGCCCCGCTTTCGAGGAGGATGTCCACGACTTCCTCGTACTCGACCTGCAGCTGCGGAATGGTTTCGGCGAGGGTGGCGGCTACCTGGTGCAGGGAAAGTACGGTCTGCTCGCTGGCCAGGATGGCGTCGGCGTTCTTGCGCAGGCTGTCCCAGTCCTTCTGCACCGTATCCACTTCGCCTTTCACGGCGACGGGGGCGGCAGGCAGGCCGGTAGAGGCGTCGCCCTTGACCAGGAAGTTCCAGCGCTGCTCGAAGTCGTTGCGCGCGTCCTTCAACAGGGCGAAGGCTTCGGCCTTGCCCGCCGCGGCTTCGGTGGAGTTCTTGGCGATACGCTGGGACAGCACGCGCAGTTCACCGGCGTGGCTGATGTATTCCTTGTCGTAGTTCGCCTGGGTGTTGAGGTACGCGAAGTTCGCGAACAGCAGCACGATGGCAATGATCAGGACCACGAAGAGTCCCGCGATCAGCGACGTACTGCGCACCCCTGAAAACAGATTGCCTGCGTTTAGTCTTTTCATTATCGGGCCCCCGCCTGGACCAACCACTTTATTCCCATGTAACGCCAAAGGGCCGGCAAAGCCGGCCCAACCTTGAAGTCACGGCCCCCGGGGTTCTGCCTCGGGAACCGGTACAGGACGCCAGGCGCCCTGCGTAGAACCTAGCCAGCCACCTCGAGGAACTCCTGGTGCTGTGCGAGTGCGTGCGGGCTGAACACCAGCCAGGGCTGCTCGCGATGGAAAACACCGTGGATGAAGGGCTGGATACTGGCCTCCAGGGGAGGCAACTCCTCGCTGAAGGAGTCCACCAGGAAATGCTGCATACCGAAGACTTCGTCGACGATCAGCCCGGCGAAGATCTCCTGGTGGTCCACCACCAGGACCCGACGCTGCTTGCGCAAGGGCGACAGCTCGCTGCCGAAGAAGCCGCACAGGTCCATGACCGGCAACAGGCGTCCGCGCACGTTGGAGACGCCCTTGACCCAGGTTTTCACGCCGGGGAGCGAGGTGTGGCGAGGCTCGTGCAGCACTTCGCTGACCTCACCCATGGGCGCGACGAACAGGCGCTCGCCCATGCGGAAACCGATGCCGCTCCAGCTCTGCACCACCTGCTGTTGCGCAGGCAGGCCCGCCGCCAGCGCGCGACAGCGCTGGTCGATCTCGAACAGGAGCTGGAAGGGAGATTGCGAATCCGACATGGCGACCGGCCTTGGCCTGTTTCTAATAATTATGTTGCAGGGACCGCCGCGGCATTCAGCCGGCCAGTACTGCGCTCAGGGTCTTGATCAGGGTGTCTTCTTCAATCGGTTTGGTCAGGTAATCCTTGGCGCCCTGACGCTTGCCCCAGACCTTGTCGGTCTCCTGGTCCTTGGTAGTGACGATAATCACCGGGATGTGGCTGGTTTCGGCGTCCTTGGTCAGCTGACGGGTCGCCTGGAAGCCATTGAGGCCGGGCATCACGATGTCCATCAGGACGGCATCCGGCTTCTCCTGGCGGGCCAGGGCCACGCCATCGGCGCCATTCTCGGCCTTGAGTACCTGGTGACCGTGCTTCTCGAGCATGGCGGTCAGCTTGTACATCTCGGTAGGCGAGTCATCAACAATCAGAATACGAGCCATGGTGTTCCCCATACGGAAAGGCTTCACCGGCCATCAGGCCGGACTTCAGGAGGCTTGCTCCACCGGGGTGAAATCGGGGACGTGAGTCTTGATCGCGCCGAGCAGCTCTTCCTTGCTGAAAGGCTTGGTGAGGTACTGATCGGAACCGACGATGCGACCCTTGGCCTTGTCGAACAGGCCGTCCTTGGAGGACAGCATGATCACCGGGGTGGATTTGAAAGCACTGTTGTTCTTGATCAGGGCGCAGGTCTGATAACCGTCCAGGCGCGGCATCATGATGTCGACGAAGATGATGTTCGGGTGGGAATCGGCGATCTTGGCCAGGGCGTCGAAGCCATCAACTGCGGTGATGACCTCACACCCCACTTTCTTGAGCAGAGTCTCGGCTGTACGACGAATCGTTTTCGAATCGTCGATCACCATGACCTTCAAACCGTCGGAATGCTGTTCCATGTTCGCCCTACCATCGCCTCGGTGAGTCGTTATTCTGCTTTATATATGTGCCTGAGGCCCTACAACCGACGGGCTGCGACCCAATCGTCGGGCATTTTTAGCACAGTCTCCAGACGCAAGCTACACGGCGTCCGCATCTGCCCCGCCTCCCCCCGGGAGGAAGGTTTTTCCCTTGACCGCAATCAATGCCGGCGCCACCCTGAGCGCCTTATCCAAACCGGCCCGCCAGCCTTGGCGCGCCCCTTGAAACCTGTTGCGGAGACCCCCCATGAGCGTTCGCCTCGGGATCGTCATGGACCCCATTGCGCAAATCTCCTTCAAGAAGGACAGCTCCCTGGCCATGCTGCTGGCCGCCCAGGAGCGCGGCTGGTCCCTGTTCTATATGGAGCAGCAGGACCTATACCAGAAAAACGGTGAAGCTCGCGCGCGCATGCGCCCGCTGAAAGTCTTCCTCGATCCCGCGCACTGGTTCGAGCTGGAGGCCGAGGCCGATACCCCGCTGGCCGAGCTGGACGTGATCCTGATGCGCAAGGATCCGCCCTTCGACAACGAGTTCGTCTACTCCACCTACCTGCTGGAACAAGCCGAACGTGCCGGCGTGCTGGTGGTGAACCGCCCGCAGAGCCTTCGCGACTGCAACGAGAAGTTCTTCGCCACCCTGTTCCCCGATTACACGCCGCCAACCGTGGTCAGCCGACGAGCTGACATTCTGCGCGAGTTTGCCGAAGAACAGCGTGACATCATTCTCAAACCCCTGGACGGTATGGGCGGTTCCTCGATTTTCCGTCACCGCGCCGGCGACCCGAATCTCTCGGTGATCCTGGAGACCCTGACCGCTCACGGCAGCCAGCAGATCATGGCGCAGGGCTACCTGCCGGCGATCAAGGACGGCGACAAGCGCATCCTGATGATCGACGGCGAGCCGGTGCCTTACTGCCTGGCGCGCATCCCGGCTGCCGGCGAGACCCGTGGCAACCTGGCCGCCGGCGGTCGTGGCGAGGCACGCCCACTGACCGACCGCGACCGTGAAATCGCTGCCGCCGTCGGCCCGACCCTGCGGGAGAAAGGCCTGCTGTTCGTCGGCCTGGACGTGATCGGCGAGCACCTCACGGAGATCAACGTCACCAGCCCCACCTGCATTCGGGAGATCGACAACGCCTATGGCACACGCATCGGCGAACGTTTGATGGATGCGATCGCCGACAAGCTCGAGGCGCGGAGTGCTTCATAGACTTTTATGCGGACGCTCGGCAGACTGCGCCGCTATCTGAAGCCAGCTGACTGTCGATGAACGCAGCCTTGAATACCGCCACCGAACTGTCCGCCGGCGTCCGCCCGGCGGATCGGCTGGGCTTTACCCTGTTCCTCGCCGCCGTGTTGCACGTCGCGCTGATCCTTGGCGTCGGCTTTACCGTTGCCGACCCTGAGCAGATCAGCAAGACCCTGGAAATCACCCTCGCCACCTTCAAGAGCGAGGAGAAGCCGAAGAAGGCCGACTTCCTCGCCCAAGCCAACCAGCAAGGCAGCGGGACGCTGGAGCACAAGGCCAAGCCCAAGACCACTGAGAAGGCCCCCTTCCAGGACAAGGAAATCCGCAAGGCGACTCCACCTGCCGCGCCACCCCAGGCACCGAAGAAAGAAGCGCCGAAGGCCGCGGTGGCAACCAAGAGCCCCCAACAGCAGAAAACCACGGTCAAGCGCGAGCAAACCAAGCCGCAGCCTGACAGCACGCCGGCTCCGGCCTTCGACAGCTCACAGCTCTCCGCTGAAATCGCCAGCCTCGAAGCGGAACTGGACAAAGAGCGCCAGCTCTATGCCAAGCGCCCGCGCATCCACCGCCTGAACGCGGCCTCGACCATGCGCGACAAGGGCGCCTGGTACAAGGAGGAGTGGCGCAAGAAGATCGAGCGCGTCGGCAACCTCAACTATCCGGAAGAAGCCCGCCGCCAGCGCATCTACGGCAACCTGCGACTGCTGGTGTCGATCAACCGCGACGGTACCCTCTACGAAGTCCAGGTGCTCGAATCGTCCGGCCAGCAGGTACTGGACCAGGGCGCCATGCGCATCGTGCGCCTCGCCGCACCCTTCGCGCCCTTCACCGGCGACCTGGCGGACATCGACCGCCTGGAAATCATTCGTACCTGGCGCTTCGAACGCGGCGACCGCCTGTCGAGCAATTGAGAGCGGCAACTCCGTCTAGGCTCTAGGCTTCTATTCAGCGCCCCGCGACACAGGCGCTCATGCCTCAGTCTTGCCGCTTGAAGCCTGCCGTCTTAAGCCTGAAACTAGCCGACATGAAAAGCGCACCGAGCTACCTCAAGCACCACTTCCTGATCGCCATGCCACACATGGCCGATCCGAACTTCGCCCAGACCGTCACCTACCTGGTGGAGCACAACGAGCAGGGGGCGATGGGCCTGGTAATCAACCGCCCCAACGGCCTCAGCCTGAGCGACGTACTCGAGCAGTTGCGTCCGGAGTTCACCCCGCCGGCGCGCTGCCAGGGGCTGCCTATCTTCGCCGGCGGCCCGGTACAGACCGACCGCGGCTTCGTCTTGCATCCGAGCGGCCACAGCTTCCAGGCCACCCTGGAACTCGGCGAGCTCGCGCTCTCCACCTCCCAGGACGTGCTCTTCGCCATCGCCGATGGTGGTGGCCCGCAGAAGAGCCTGGTCGCACTCGGCTATGCCGGATGGGACGCCGGCCAGCTGGAAACCGAACTCAGCGACAATGCCTGGCTGACCTGCCCGGCCGACCTCGCCATTCTCTTCGACACGCCGTCCGAGCAGCGCCTGGCGGCCGCCGCAAAGCGACTGGGGGTGAACCTCAGCCTGCTCACCGCCCAGGCCGGGCACGCCTGATGGCCGACTCGAAACCCCTGCGCCTGCTGCTCGGCTTTGACTATGGCACCCGACAGATCGGCGTGGCCGTCGGCCAGGCGGTCACCGGCCAGGCCCGTGAGCTGAAAATCCTCAAAGCCCAGAACGGCGTACCGGACTGGCAGCAGGTCGAAGCCCTGATCCGCGAATGGCAGCCCGATGCCATCGTCGTTGGCCTGCCGCTGAACATGGACGGCACGCCCAGCGACATGAGCGCGCGAGCGGAGAAATTCGCCCGGCGCCTGAACGGCCGCTTCAACCTGCCGGTATTCACCCACGACGAGCGCCTGACCACCTTCGAGGCCAAGGGCCAGCGACTGGCCCAGGGTCAGCGCGACGGCTACCGCGAGCGTCCGGTGGATGCCCTGGCCGCTGCGCTGCTGCTGGAAGGCTGGCTGGCCGAAAACTCCGCAACTTCCTGACTCCAGAACGCGAGGACCGCCGATGACCCTGCCCAACCCCGCCGAACTGCTGCCGAGGATGGCCAGCGACCTGAAAGCTCACCTGAAGTCCCGCAAGATCGACGAGCCCCGCTACATCGGCATTCGTACCGGCGGCGTGTGGGTCGCCCAGGCCTTGCTGGAGCAACTGGGCGTGTCGAGCCCGATGGGTACCCTGGACGTGTCCTTCTATCGCGACGACTTCACCCAGAGCGGGCTGCACCCGCAGGTGCGCCCTTCCGAGCTGCCCTTCGAGGTCGAGGGCCAGCATCTGGTACTGATCGATGACGTGCTCATGAGCGGCCGCACCGTACGTGCAGCGCTCAACGAGCTCTTCGACTACGGCCGCCCTGCCAGCGTGACGTTGGTGTGCCTGCTCGACCTCAATGCCCGCGAGCTGCCGATCCGTCCGGACGTGGTCGGTGCAACCCTGTCCCTGGGCGCCACGGAACGGGTAAAATTGCTCGGCCCCGCGCCGCTCACCCTCGAGCGTCAGGACCTCGCTTCACCCGCCTGACCTCCCGATTTCCCGTAACTTTTCAGGGCCTGCCCCATGCCGACAGACGCCAAGCGCCCGCTGCAGCTCAACGACCAGGGCCAGCTGCGCCACTTCCTCTCGCTCGACGGTCTGCCCCGCGAGCTGCTGACGGAAATCCTCGACACCGCCGACTCCTTCCTCGAAGTCGGCGCCCGCGCCGTGAAGAAAGTCCCGCTGCTGCGCGGCAAGACGGTGTGCAACGTGTTCTTCGAGAACTCCACCCGCACCCGCACGACCTTCGAGCTGGCGGCCCAGCGCCTGTCCGCCGACGTCATCACCCTCAACGTTTCCACCTCCTCCACCAGCAAGGGCGAGACGCTGTTCGACACCTTGCGCAACCTGGAGGCGATGGCCGCCGACATGTTCGTGGTGCGCCATGCCGATTCCGGCGCGGCCCACTTCATCGCCGAGCACGTCTGCCCCGACGTGGCCATCATCAACGGCGGTGACGGCCGCCATGCGCACCCGACCCAGGGCATGCTCGACATGCTCACCATTCGCCGCCACAAAGGCAGCTTCGAGAACCTCTCGGTAGCCATCGTCGGCGACATCCTGCACTCGCGCGTGGCCCGCTCGAACATGCTTGCCCTGCGCACCCTGGGCTGCCCGGACATTCGCGTGATCGGGCCGAAGACCCTGATTCCGGTGGGCGTCGAGCAGTACGGCGTGAAGGTCTACACCGACCTCGCCGAAGGCCTCAAGGATGTGGACGTAGTAATCATGCTGCGCCTGCAACGCGAACGCATGCAGGGCGGCCTGCTGCCCAGCGAGGGCGAGTTCTACAAGCTCTACGGCCTGAATTCCCAGCGCCTGACACTGGCCAAGCCGGATGCAATCGTCATGCACCCGGGGCCGATCAACCGTGGCGTTGAAATCGAGTCCGCGGTGGCCGACGGTGCGCAGTCGGTGATCCTCAACCAGGTCACCTACGGCATCGCCGTGCGCATGGCGGTGCTCTCAATGGCCATGAGCGGCCAGACCGCGCAACGCCAACTGAACCAGGAAGCCGAGGAGCTGAACTGATGCGTACCCATATCCTCGGTGCCCGACTGATCGACCCGGCCAGCGGCCAGGACCAGGTCACCGATCTCTTCCTCGAAAGTGGCAAGGTCGCTGCCATCGGCAAGGCACCGGCCGGCTTCGAAGCGGACAAGACCCTCGATGCCAAGGGCCTGGTGGCCGCACCCGGTCTGGTGGACCTGTCCGTCGCCCTGCGCGAACCCGGCTACAGCCGCAAGGGCAATATCGCCAGCGAGACCCTCGCCGCCGTGAGCGGTGGCGTCACCAGCCTCTGCTGCCCGCCCCTGACCCGCCCGATCCTGGATACACCGGCCGTGGCCGAGCTGATCCTCGATCGCGCCCAGGAAGCCGGTCATGCCAAGGTCTTCCCCATCGGCGCCCTGACCAAGGGCCTGGCCGGTGAGCAGCTGTCCGAGCTGGTCGCCCTGCGCGACGTGGGCTGCGTGGCCTTCGGCAATGGCCTCGCCAGCTTCGCCAGCAACCGCGTGCAGCGCCGCTCCCTGGAATATGCCGCCACCTTCGACCTGACCGTGGTCTTCCACTCTCAGGATGCATCTCTGGCCGAAGGCGGACTGGCCCACGAAGGCCCGACCGCCAGCTTCCTCGGCCTGGCCGGTATTCCGGAGACTGCCGAGACCGTGGCGCTCGCCCGTGACCTGCTGCTGGTCGAGCAGAGCGGCGTGCGCGCCCACTTCAGCCAGATCACCAGCGCCCGTGGCGCCGAGCTGATTGCCCAGGCCCAGGCCCGTGGCTTGCCGGTTACCGCTGACGTGGCCATGTACCAGTTGATCCTCACCGACGCGGCGCTGATCGACTTCTCCAGCCTCTACCACGTGCAACCGCCGCTGCGCACCCGCGCCGACCGCGACGGCCTGCGCGAAGCTGTGAAAAGCGGCGTGATCTCGGCTATTTCCAGCCACCATCAGCCCCACGAGCCCGATGCCAAGCTCGCGCCCTTCGGCGCTACCGAGCCCGGCATCAGCAGCGTGGAGTTGCTGCTTCCGCTGGCCATGACTCTGGTCCAGGACGGCCTGCTCGACCTGCCGACCCTGCTCGCCCGCCTCACCGCCGGCCCGGCTCGCGCCCTGCGCCTGCCCGCTGGTCGCCTGGCCGTCGGCGCACCCGCGGATCTGGTGCTGTTCGACCCGCAGGCATCGACCCTGGCCGGTGAAACCTGGAAGTCCAAAGGCGACAACTGCCCCTTCATCGGTCACTGCCTGCCCGGCAAGGTCCGCTACACGCTGGTGGACGGCAGGATCATTTTCCAGGCCTGAAGCCGCTGCATAAAAAAGCCCGCCATTCGGCGGGCTTTTCATTTCAGGGGACGCGAGGATCAGCAGGCTTCGATGCAGTTGCGTCGCTGCTTGGCACGATAGAGGCCGTCGTCCAGGCGTTTGAGCAGGGACTCGACCCCTTCGCCAGCCTGCATTCCCGCCACAGAGAAACTGGCCGTCAACCCCAGTGGCAGGCCGGGATCGGCCTGGGGGACCACCAGGCGCAAACGCTCTGCCAGCTGCAAGGCGGCGTCCTGCCCGGTCTCCGGCAGCAGGGCGATGAATTCCTCGCCGCCCCAACGGGCGAAGCAATCCTCATCCCTGAGCGCCGCACGGACGGTGCGGCTGACAGCCACGAGGGCACGATCACCGATCTGGTGGCCGTGGCTGTCATTGATGCGCTTGAAATGATCGAGATCGAACATCAACAGCGACGTCACATGCCCATGACGCTGGAAGCGCTGCCACTCGCTGTGCAGGTTGCGCTCGAAATGGCGGCGGTTGGAAACCTGGGTCAGCGGGTCGGTCTCGCTGAGGCGCATCGCGCTTGCAACCTGCTGGGCCAGCGCCTCGTTGGCCTGGCGCAGGGCCTCGGTGCGGGCGTCCACCAGCGCCTCCAGCTTGCGATTGAGGGCCAGCAGCTCCTCGTTCTTTCGCTGCAATTCGAGGCTGGCCATCTTGCGCTGGTGGATATTGCGGTGCGCGCCGATCATCCGCGTCGGCGTGCCGGCCTCGTCGAACTCGACGAAACGGCCATGGTCGCTGATCCACAGGTAACTGCCGTCGCGGCAGCGGCAGCGGTAGTCCTCGGCATAGATCAGGCTTTCGCCGTCCAGGTAAGCCTGGAAGTTGCGCATCACCCGCTCGATATCGCCGGGATGGATCACCGATTTCCAGGTATCGACGTCTTCCGGCAGGCTATCCAGCGCGTAGCCGAGCATGGAGTACCAGCCGGGGCTGCGCTTGACGTGATTGGTGCGGATGTTCCAGTCCCAGATACCGTCACTGACGATGTCCAGGGCGAAGCGCAGCGTGCGCTCGACTTCTTCGAGGGTGGTGCCGTAGCAATGGTCGAGGGGCGCAAGCTTGTCCATAAGCTTCCTGCGGGCCGAAACCCGATTGAGACCGCTACGCCCGGGCGCTACCCGGGCGTTACAAAACTTGCTTCCAGCCTCAGGCCTGGATGGTCGCCGCCGGATTGATCACCCGGCCGAGACCCAGGTTGCGCAGGGCGAGATGCAGCGAGCTGTGGATAACCTGCGGGTTGTCGATGGCAAGCAGCTGGTCCAGGAGCTCCCTGGCTTTCGTCATGGTGACCTGGCGCAGCAACCACTTCACCTTGGGCAGGTTGGTGGCGTTCATCGACAAGCTGTCGAAGCCCATGGCCAGCAGCAGTACGGCAGCAGCGGGATCACCCGCCATCTCGCCGCAGATGCTCACCGGCTTGCCTTCGGCGTGGGCGTCGTCCACCACTTTCTTCAGCGCTTGCAGCACCGCCGGGTGCAGGTAGTCGTAAAGGTCCGCCACGCGCGGGTTGTTGCGGTCCACCGCCAGCAGGTACTGGGTGAGGTCGTTGGACCCCACCGAGAGGAAGTCCACCTGGCGCGACAGCTCCTTGGTCTGGTAGACGGCAGCGGGGATCTCGATCATCACCCCTACCGGCGGCATGGGGATGTCCACGCCTTCGTCACGCACCTCGCCCCAGGCGCGATGGATCAGGTGCAGCGCCTCTTCCAGCTCGTGGGTGCCGGAAATCATCGGCAGCAGGATACGCAGGTTGTCCAGGCCCTCACTGGCCTTGAGCATGGCGCGCACCTGGACCAGGAAGATCTCCGGGTGGTCGAGGGTGACGCGGATGCCGCGCCAGCCGAGGAAGGGGTTGCTTTCCTTGATCGGGAAATACGACAGCGCCTTGTCGCCACCGATATCCAGCGTGCGCATGGTCACCGGCAGCGGATGGAAGGCGGCGAGCTGCTCGCGGTAGATGGCGAGCTGCTCTTTTTCGCTGGGGAAGCGCTCGTTGATCATGAACGGCACTTCGGTGCGATACAGGCCGACGCCCTCGGCGCCGCGCTCCTGGGCGCGGGTCACGTCAGCGAGCAGGCCGGTGTTCACCCAGAGCGGCATGCGTTGGCCGTCCAGGGTCTCGCAGGGCAGGCTGCGCAGTGCGTCCAGCCCCTTGACCAGCTGGCGTTCCTCTTCCACCACTTCGCTGTACTGCTTGCGCAGTTGCGCCGAGGGGTTGGTGAAGACTTCGCCGTGGTAACCGTCGACGATCAGCTCGATGCCGTCGACCTTGGAATATGGCAGGTCGACCACGCCCATCACCGTCGGGATGCCCATGGCACGCGCGAGGATGGCGACGTGGGAGTTGCCCGAGCCGAGTACCGAAACCAGGCCAACGAGCTTGCCTTCAGGCACCTCGCCGAGCATCGCCGGGGACAGCTCCTCGCTGACGAGGATGGTGTTTTCCTGGTAGACGAGGTTCTGCTTGCGCTCTTCCTGCAGGTAGGCGAGCAGGCGACGACCGAGATCCTTCACGTCGGAGGCGCGTTCGCGCAGGTAGGCGTCGTCCATCAGTTCGAAGCGGGTGACGTGCTCCAGCACGACCTGGCGCAACGCACCCTGGGCCCACTGGCCGGTGCGGATCACGCGCTTGACCTCCATACCGATGGAGGCGTCGTCGAGCATCATCAAGTACACATCGAAGAGGGCACGCTCTTCGGGGCGCAGTTGGGTTTCTAGCTTGCTGGAGAGCCGGCGCATGTCTTCGCGCACCGCTTCCAGGGCCTGCTTGAAGCGTTCTACTTCGGCCTCGATGTCATCGACCGTGCGATCGGGCACCACGTCCAGATCGGCCGGCGGCAGCACCACCACTGCAGTACCCACCGCGGCACCGGGGGCGCCCGGCACACCGACGAACTTGGTTTCCTGGATTCCCTTGCCCTGGCGGCCCAGACCGCGAATGGAGCCGGTCGCCTCGGCATGGGCGATTACGCCCGCGAGTTGCGCGCTCATGGTGACGAGGAAGGCTTCCTCGCCCTCGTCGAACTGACGGCGCTCCTTTTGCTGCACCACCAGTACGCCCATCACCCGACGGTGGTGGATGATCGGGGCACCGAGGAAGGAGGCGAATCGCTCTTCACCGGTCTCGGCGAAGTAGCGGTAACGGGGGTGATCGGCGGCGTGTTCGAGGTTCAGCGGTTCCTCGCGGGTGCCCACCAGGCCTACCAGGCCTTCGTTGGGGGCCATGCTGACCTTGCCGATGGAGCGCTTGTTCAGGCCTTCGGTGGCCATGAGCACGAACCGGTTGGACTCCGGGTCCAGCAGGTAGACCGAGCAGACCTGGCTGCCCATGGCCTCCTTGACCCGCTGCACGATGATCGCCAACGCCGCCTTCAGATCCTTGGCGGCGTTCACTTCCTGGACGATCTTGCGCAGCGTGTTGAGCATGGCTAGTCAGCCTTTCTCCGGGTCAGTCTTGCGCCAGGAGGCGCGGTGCTAGTTCCTTGAGGGCCCGGCGATAGACTTCACGCTTGAAGGTCACCACCTGGCCCAACGGGTACCAGTAACTGACCCAGCGCCAGCCGTCGAATTCGGGCTTGCCGGTCAGGTCCATCCGTACCTTGTTCTCGTCCGACTGCAAACGCAGCAGGAACCACTTCTGCTTCTGTCCAATGCACAGCGGCTGGCTATTGGTACGCACAAGGCGCTGCGGCAGACGATAGCGCAACCAGCCGCGAGTGCAGGCAAGAATCTTCACATCCCGCTCTTCCAGGCCGACTTCTTCGTTCAACTCCCGGAAAAGTGCCTCTTCGGGCGTCTCGCGTGGATTGATACCACCCTGCGGGAACTGCCAGGCATCCTGATTGATACGCCGGGCCCAAAGCACCTGCCCGACATCATTGGCGAGAATGATGCCGACATTCGGGCGAAAACCATCGGAATCGATCACGGCACTCAACCTCGCAAACGCATGTTTCGGCATTGTTCCATAAAGGCCTTAAACGCAGCAATGCGAGCCTTTCTCGCGATGGGCAGCTCCGCTCAAAGCGGCTATTCTGGCCGCCCTTCGAAGCCTCGATGCAAGGAAAAACGACGTGCGTTTGGCTCTTTTCGACCTCGACAACACCCTGCTGGCCGGCGATAGCGATCACGCCTGGGGCGACTACCTGTGCGAACGCGGCATCCTTGACGGGATCGCCTACAAGGCGCGCAACGACGAGTTCTATCAGGACTACCTGGCCGGTCGACTGAACATCCAGGACTACCTGAACTTCAGCCTGGAGATCCTCAGCCGCACCGAAATGGTGCAGCTCGACCAGTGGCACCGCGAGTTCATGCGCGACTGCGTCGAACCGATCATCCTGCCGAAGGCCGAAGCCCTGCTGGCCGAGCACCGCGCCGCCGGCGACAAGCTGCTGATCATCACCGCCACCAATCGCTTCGTCACCGCGCCGATCGCCAAACGTCTGGGCGTCGAAACCCTGCTGGCCACCGAATGTGAAATGGCCGATGGCCGCTACACCGGCCGCACCACCGATGTCCCCTGCTTCCGCGAAGGCAAGGTAACGCGCCTGGCGCGCTGGCTGGAGGAAACCGGCTTCAGCCTCGAGGGCAGCAGCTTCTATAGCGATTCGCTGAACGATCTGCCGCTGCTCGAGCAAGTGAGCCATCCGGTGGCAGTGGACCCCGATCTGAAACTGCGGGCCGAAGCCCTGCAACGCGGCTGGCCTGTGATTACCCTGCGCTGAGTGCGCTTCGACCACGCTGTCAGAGCGGTTTGATCACCATCAGCGCGTACACCACCGCCAGCAAGACCAGTGCGATAACCGCCAGCCAGGTGCGTGCAGCCACATGGCTGGCCACCTGCGGCGCTAGCGCCGTGCCATCCCGAAACGCCTGGCGCGCCAGATTACGGATGCGCAGCTGCAGCCAGAGCAAAGGCAGCCAGCAGAGCGCTGCCAGCAGGTAGATTCCTACACTCCACAACAGCCAACGCTGTCCCAACGGCCAACCGCCGACCTTCGCCAGCGCCAGACCACTCAAGGGCAGCAGCACGGCGGAACTTGCGATCAACCAGCATTCCAGCCTCACCAAAGAGGCGAAGGTGGCCGCCATCTGCTGCGGATCAGCCTCTTTCCAGGCCCGGCGGGCAAAGAACAGCCCGGCCAGCGCCGCGCCCAAAAGCACAGCGGCCAGCAGGCCATGGACTGTCTTGAACAGGAAATAGAGGGTCATGCCTGGTGCAGACGCCGCATCAGAGCGGTTTGGCCAGCATCAGCGCCAGCACGGAAAGAAATAGCAGCAGGCCGACGAGACCATAAGCGCCACCGAACTTGAGGCTGCGGCGAACAGGCGCGGAAGCCGGTCCGCCCTCGACCAGTGCCTGCTCCCGCAGTCGCCCGACACGGCGGAACAGCAGCAACCAGGCAATGCAACCGAACAGGTAGAGGATGGCTCCGCCGAGGAGCCAGGTCTGGCCCAGCGGCAGGCCAGCGAGGTTCACCATCCACCAGCCGCTGATCGGCAGCGACACGGCGACGAGAATCAGCAGCGGCACGCCGATCAGCAGGATGCGCCGCAGGCTGGGGCCGATCAGCGCGGCATCGCCGGAACGGAAATTGCGCCAGCCGTACCACGCCAGCCCTGCCAGCCCGCCGAAGAACAGCAGGGTGGCCAGGCCGTGGAGGATGCGGAATACGAGGTAGTTTTCCATGAAGCAGGTCCTTGTCTGCGGGGGCGGCTGAGTCCAAGCCTAGCAGCCGCCCGATCCAGCGCCCCGGCCTGCGTCAGCCCAGGAAGAGCTGGTACGCCGGGTTGTCGCTTTCGTCCCAGTAGGGATAGCCGATCTCGTCGAGGGCGGCATGTACCAGCGCGCGCTCCTCGGCCGGCACCTGGAGGCCGGCGACGACGCGGCCATCGGCGGCGCCGTGGTTGCGGTAGTGGAACATGGTGATGTTCCAGCGGCCGCCGAGCTTGTTGAGGAAGTTGAACAGCGCTCCCGGACGTTCGGGGAATTCGAAACGGAATACCATTTCATCGCTGATGCGCACTGCGTGGCCGCCAACCATGTGACGGATATGCAGCTTGGCCAATTCGTTATCGGTGAGGTCCAGCACCGGGAAGCCCTGGCTGCGCAGGTTTTCCACCAGGACCGCGCGCGGGTCGGTTTCCGGGTGGGTCTGCACGCCGACGAAGATGTGCGCTTCGGCGTCGGTGTTGTAGCGGTAGTTGAACTCGGTGATCTGGCGCTTGCCGATGGCCTCGCAGAAGGCCTTGAAGCTGCCCGGGCGCTCCGGGATGGTCACCGCGATGATCGCCTCGCGCTTCTCCCCCAGCTCGGCACGCTCGGCGACGTGGCGCAGGCGGTCGAAGTTGATGTTGGCGCCGGAGTCGATGGCCACCAGGGTATGGTCGCGCACGCCTTCGCGCTCGACGTACTTCTTGATCCCGGCCACGGCGAGGGCGCCGGCAGGTTCGGTGATGGAGCGGGTGTCGTCGTAGATATCCTTGATCGCCGCACAGATTTCGTCGGTGCTGACGGTGATCACTTCATCCACATGTTGCTTGCAGATATCGAAGGTGTGCTGGCCGATCTGCGCCACGGCAACGCCGTCGGCGAACAGTCCGACCTGCCCCAGCACCACGCGCTCGCCCGCGGCCATGGCGGCCTGCAGGCAGTTGGAATCGTCAGGCTCGACGCCGATTACCTTCACCTCGGGGCGCAGGTATTTGACGAAGGCGGCGATGCCCGCGACCAGGCCGCCACCACCCACCGGCACGAAGATGGCGTCCAGGCGTCCAGGGTGCTGGCGAAGGATTTCCATCGCCACGGTGCCCTGGCCGGCGATCACTTCCGGATCATCGTAGGGGTGGATGTAGACGTAGCCCTTCTCTTCCACCAGCTTCAGCGAGTGGGCCAGGGCTTCGGGGAAGGCGTCGCCATGCAGCACCACCTTGCCGCCGCGGGCACGCACGCCCTGCACTTTCAGCTCCGGCGTGGTGCGCGGCATCACGATGGTCGCTTTCACGCCCAGCTCGCGGGCCGCCAGGGCGACGCCCTGGGCATGGTTGCCGGCCGATGCGGTGACCACCCCGCGATTCAGTTCCTCGCGGGAGAGCTGGGCGATCTTGTTGTAGGCGCCGCGAATCTTGAAGGAATAGACCGGTTGCAGGTCCTCGCGCTTGAGCAGTATCTGGTTGCCGAGGCGCTCGGTGAGCTGGCGGGCGGGCTGCAGCGGGGTTTCCACGGCGACGTCGTAGACGCGCGAGGTCAGGGTCTTCTTCACGTATTCTTCGAGCATCGCGGCTTCACTGGCGGGCATTTCACGGGAGGACCGAGTCTACCGCAGGGATTCGTCGGGCGACCACAGAGAATGCGGGGTTTTGCCCCGGCGACCGGCTATAATTCGCGCCCTCGACACTCCTCCTATCGGACCTCCACAGCATGACCCAGGACCAGCTCAAGCAGGCCGTCGCCCAGGCCGCCATCGACTTCATCCTTCCCAAGCTCGGTGAAAAGAGCATCGTCGGCGTCGGCACCGGCTCCACCGCCAACTTCTTCATCGACCTGCTGGCCCAGCACAAGATGGCCTTCGACGGCGCCGTGGCCAGCTCCGAAGCCACCGCCCAGCGTCTGAAGGGTCACGGCATCCCGGTCTACGACCTGAACGGTGTCAGCGACCTGGAGTTCTATGTCGACGGTGCCGACGAGAGCAATGAGCGCCTCGAACTGATCAAGGGCGGCGGCGCAGCCCTGACCCGCGAGAAGATCGTCGCGGCGGTGGCCAAGACCTTCATCTGCATCGCCGACGAGAGCAAGCTGGTTCCGCTGCTCGGCACCTTCCCGCTGCCGGTGGAAGTCATCCCCATGGCCCGCAGCCATGTGGCTCGCCAACTGGTGAAGCTGGGCGGTGACCCGGTCTACCGCGAAGGCGTGCTGACCGACAACGGCAACATCATCCTCGATGTGTACAACCTGCAGATCGACAGCCCGGTACAGCTCGAAGAGCAGATCAACAACATCGTCGGCGTGGTCACCAACGGCCTGTTCGCCGCCCGCCCGGCAGACCTTCTGCTGCTCGGCACCAAGGATGGCGTCCGGAGCCTGACCGCCTGACCGGACTCCCGGCCTGCGGGAAACCGTCTAGATTTGTTGGCTACGGCGTCGTTCGGCGCCGTCCAATGCCACGAACTAGGAGGTGCCCCATGGCTGGGAATTTCCACCTGAAGAAAGCCAACGATGGCCAGTTCCACTTCAACCTGAACGCCGGCAACGGCGAAACCATCCTCACCAGCGAGCTGTACAAGGCCAAGGATTCAGCCTTGAACGGTATCGAGTCTGTGCGCAAGAACGCCGCTCGCGACGGCGCCTTCGAAAGCAAGACCGCCAGCAACGGCAAGTTCTACTTCGTGCTCAAGGCCACCAACGGCCAGGTCATCGGCCAGAGCCAGATGTACGCCAGCGCCTCCAGCGCCAGCGCAGGCATCGACTCGGTCAGAAACCATGCCCCCGGCGCCACCCTCAACGACGAAAGCTGATCAGTCGCTCGCCTGTTTGCGGAACACGTAGAACAGGTTCGGCTCGCTGACCAGATAGAGGTTGCCGTCGTTATCCATGGCCACCCCCTCGGCCTGCGGCACCCCCCGCTGCAGGCCGTGCATGCCGCGCAGCAGCGAAAGCGTGCTGATCGGGCGGCCATCGGCGTTCAGCTCCAGCACCAGCCGAGACTCGTCCGACAGCGCCAGCAAATGGCCGCTGCGCTCCTCGTATTGCAGGCTGGAAAGGTCACGCAGGAAGAGCCGGGCATCACGCTTCGGGTCGTCCACCACGTGCACCGCGAAGGGCTTGTCCGGGTTGGTGTGGGGGAAACCGTGGATCTCGTAGATGCGCACCGGATCGCGCTCCTTGGCCACGAACAGGCGCTGCCCCACGGAATCGTAGGCCAGTCCCTCGAAGCCCTTGTTACCCGAAAGGCCGATACCCAGGGACAACTGCTGCGACTCGCTGGCATCGATGGAGGTGGTGTTTTCATCGACACGTACCTTGATGAGGCGCTGCAGGCGCTCGTCGGTGATCACGTAGACGCCCTTGCTGATGTACTCGATGGCCTCGGGGTCGCCAAACCCCACCAACTGGATGCGGCGGATCAGGTGCCCGTCCAGGGACAGTTCGATGATTTCAGGACGCTGGTTGGTGACGGTGAAGAGGCTGTGCCGGTCAGGGTCGTAAGTCAGCGCGGAGACATCGTCCGACAGGCCCTCGATGGGCTTGGCCTCGATGGCCACCTGATAGTCCGGGAGCCAGAGGGATCGTTCCCGCCATTCGGAGGCGTGGCGCCATTCTTGCAGTGCAAACAGGCCGCGCTCGAACAGCCGGAACTGCTGGGCGGCAATTCCGAGCAGCACCAGCAGCAGCACCAGGAGCGTGGTGACCAGGCGCCACGGGGTCAGGAATGAACGCATCGATCAGGACTCGGGGATTCAGGACGCGGCGAAGGATACAGAGCGCACCGGACTTCTACCTGAATTGAAGCTTAAAGCCTGCGCACATGCTGGAAGGACGTTACAAAAGGGGACGGACATGGCCACCGCGCTGCTACCGGAAGAACGCGCACTCACCACCTTGCACACCATCGCCCTGGCCGTGGCCACATTGGCCAGCAGCGGCACCGACCGCAGGGTCCTGCTGGATGGCAGTGGCGTCTGCTGCGCCGATCTCGACACCCCCGACAAATTGATCTCGCATGCCCAGGAGTTGCGCGTCTTCGCCAATGCCCTGGCCAGCACCCGCGATCCCGCCCTGGGCCTGTCCCTCGGCCTGCGCATGCACGTATCCGCCTACGGCATGCTCGGCTACACCATGCTCGCCAGCCGCACCTTGCGCGATGCCCTGACCATCGCCCTCGGCCAGTCAGCATTGCTGGGGACCTACTTCAAGCTGAGCCTTGAGGAGGACCGCGACGAGGCGCGCCTCGTCGCAGTCGGCTACCGCTACGCACCGGAGCTGACCGTGTTCAACAGCGAGCTATGCCTGACCTCGCTGCTCACCGTGCTGCAGGACCTGCTCGGTACCAGCATTCGCCCTCTCCGGGTCTACCTGTCCTATCGCCCGCCGCTGCACGCCGCCATCTATGAACAGATGCTTGGTTGCCCGGTGGAATTCGGCGCCTCGCGCAATGCGCTCTGCTTCGACGCTGCCCTGCTCGACCGCACCCTGCCCCTGGCGGACCCGGTGACTTGCCACTATGGCCTGCAGCAATGCCTGAAACTGGACGCCCAACTCAACAGCCGCCATGACGTGCTCGACCAGATCCGCCAACACCTGGCCGGCAACCTGCGCGATGCCTGCGATCTCGATAGCGTCGCGCGCCAGTTGCATCGCTCCGAACGCACCCTGCGCCGCCACTTGCGGCAGCTGAACACCAGCTTCCAGCGCCTGCTGGACGAAGTGCGCTACGACAAGGCGCGCCAGCTGCTGGTGCAGACCGACCTGCCCATCTACCTGATCGCCGAACAGCTCGGCTACAGCGAAACGGCGAGCTTCCGACATGCCTTCCAACGCTGGAGTGGGCAATCGCCGAGTCTGTATCGACGTTAGGCCTGCAGGGGCCATTGTGGGGGCGAATTCATTCGCCAAGCAGACCGCAGGTCTGCCCTACGACCTCTGGGGCAGCTCCGCCGCCCTTCGCGAATGAATTCGCCCCCACAGGCTCCTTCCCGCCTCTTCGCAACCTTAATCACCCTTTACAAATTGGCCGAAAATATCCCCTTTTGACCTGATCTATCGTTCTGCACCTACTAGGCTGCTGACAGAATCGCGACAAACAAGGGCCGCTTCACCAGCGAAAAAAGAAAAGCCCAATAAGAACAAACCCTTAGAGCTTGTGATCAGCATGACTAGCGCGATCAGCGTCGAACGTGTGTGCATGGAGTTCGGTGATCCGGGGCAGGGCGTGAAGGCCCTCGACGATGTTTCCCTGGAAATCCGCGCCAACGAGTTCTTCACCCTCCTCGGCCCATCCGGCTGCGGCAAGACCACCCTCTTGCGGCTCATCGCGGGCTTCGAGCAACCCAGCTCTGGTGCCATCCGCCTGTACGGCGAGCCCATGCAGGGCCTTCCGCCGTTCCGCCGCCCGGTCAACACCGTGTTCCAGAGCTACGCCCTGTTCCCGCACATGACCGTGGCGCAGAACATCGCCTTCGGCCTGGAGATGCGCGGACTCTCCCGCAGCGACATCGAGCAGACGGTGCAGCGCATGCTGGAACTGGTAAAGCTGCCGGATGTGGGCAAACGCCGCGCCGACCAGCTTTCCGGTGGCCAGCAGCAACGCATCGCCCTCGCCCGTGCCCTGGCCAACAAGCCCAAGGTGCTGCTGCTGGACGAATCGCTTTCGGCGCTGGACCAGAAGCTGCGCAAGGATATGCAGATCGAGCTCAAGCGCCTGCAGCACGAGACCGGCATCACCTTCATCTTCGTCACCCACGACCAGGAAGAAGCCCTGACCATGTCCGACCGCATCGCGGTGATGAGCAAGGGCCGCATTCTCCAGGTCGGCACCCCGACGGAAATCTACGAAGCACCGCTGAACCGCACGGTGGCGGACTTCATCGGCGAGACCAACTTCCTCGAAGGCGAAGCCCTGGAGCGCGGCATCCTGCTGCCCGACGGCCAGTTGCTCAGCGCCTACAGCCCCCGTCGTGGCGCCGTGACCCTGGCGATCCGCCCGGAGCGCACCTGCCTCGACGAACAGGGCAACCTGGCCGGCGAAATCGAGAATGTGGTCTACGTCGGTACCGATACCGTGTACCACCTCAACATCGCCGGGCAGAGTGGCTTCCGTGTGCGCCAGCAGAACCGCAATGGGGCGCTGAACGTCTATTCAGCCGGCGAAAAGGTGCGGGTACAGGTACCCGGCGAAGCCATTCGGGTACTGGTCGAATGAGCACCCTGCGCGCCCAGGCGGAGCGCCGCCAGCTGCAGCGTCGACTGGCGCTGACCAGCCCGGCCATGCTCGCCCTGCTGGTGTTCCTGGTGCTGCCGCTGGGCATCATGTTCCTGGTGTCGATCCTGGCTCCAGGCGACTACGGCGGCGTGAAGTGGGACCAGTACTCGCTTGAGGCCTACATCAACTTCCTCTACGAGCGCGACCTGGACGACAGCCTGGTGTTCAACACCGACTATCTGCAGATTTTCCAGCGCTCATTCTGGCTGTCAGTGCTGACCACGGTCGGCTGCCTGCTGATCGGCTTCCCCACTGCGCTCTACCTGGCACTGCAGAGCGAGCGCAAACGCAACCTGCTGCTGTTCCTGGTCACCGTGCCCTTCTGGACCAACCTGCTGGTGCGCGTCTACGCGTGGATCCTGCTGCTGCGCAATGGCGGCCTGGTGGACAGCGGCCTCGGCGTGTTCGGGCTCTCGGACGGCGCCCTGGGTCTGCTCTACACCGATGTGGCGGTGGTGATCGGCCTGCTCTACACCTTCCTGCCGTTCATGGTGCTGCCCATCTACACCAGCCTCGAAAAGCTCGACTGGCGCCTGGTGGAAGCCGCCTTCGACCTCGGCGCCAACCGCTTCCAGGCCCTGCGCCGGATCATCGTGCCGCTGGCCATGCCGGGCATCGTCGCCGGCGCGATCCTGGTGTTCATCCCGTCGCTGGGCAACTACATCATTCCCGAGCTGCTAGGGGGCGGTAAGTCGTTGATGATCGGCAACCTGATCCAGCTGCAGTTCGGCGCATCCCACAACTGGCCGCTGGGCGCGGCGCTGTCCTTCGCCCTGCTCGGCTTCGTGCTGCTGGCGATGCTGCTTTACAGCCTGCGCTTCAAGCAGGCCGCCGGCGGAGGCCACCCATGAACATGCAGAACCCGCTCTGGCGATTCACCGGCGTACGGCCCACCGCCTGGCTGTTCTTCGCCTTCCTCTATGTGCCGATCCTGGTGCTGGTGGCGCTGAGCTTCAACGGCGGACAATCGGCGACCATCTGGGAAAGCTTCAGCCTCAAGTGGTACTCGGTGGTCGCCAACGACCCGGAAATCGTCCGGGCGGCGAAGAACTCGCTGATCGTCGCCACCTTCGCCACCCTGATCGCCACCGCCCTGGCCACCCTCGCCGCCCTGGGCATGCGCGGCCGCGCCTTCCGTGGTCAGACGCTGATGAGCGGAGTACTCGGCCTGCCGCTGCTGGTGCCGGAGATCGTCACGGCGGTGGCCACCCTGATGTTCTTCGCCTTCATCGGCCTGAAGCTCTCGCTGTTCACCATCCTCATCGCCCACGTGGTGTTCTGCATTCCCTTCGCCTACCTGCCGATCCGCGCCCGCCTGGAAGGCATGGACCCGCGCCTGGCCGAAGCCGCTGCCGACCTCTACGCCTCGCCCTGGAAAGCCTTCTGGAAGGTGACCTTCCCGCTGCTGATGCCCGGCATCCTTTCCGGCGCGATGCTCGCCTTCATCATTTCCATGGACGACTTCGTCATCACCTACTTCGTCGCCGGGGCCGGGGCCACCACCCTGCCGGTGTACATCTTCAGTTCGATCAGGATGGGCATTTCGCCGAAGATCAACGCGATCTCCTCGATCATCCTCGTGATTTCCATAGCTTTCGTTGCATTGTCCTACTACGTCGGGCAGCGCAAGCGCTGACCCGTCCTCGACCAGCAAGGAGCTTGACCATGACCCGTCGTACCCCGCTCGCGCTTGCCGTACTGCTCGCCTCCGGCCTTGCCGGCTCGGCCCAGGCGGCAGGGACCCTGCACTTTGCCAACTGGTCGGACTACTACCCGCCGGAGCTGTTGAAGAAGTTCGAGAAGGACACCGGCATCAAGGCCACCCTGGATGCCTACGACAGCAACGAGACCCTGTTGGCCAAGCTCAAGGCCGGTGGCGGTGCCTACGACGTGGTGGTGCCGTCCGACAGCTTCATCCAGATCATGGCCGGCGACGGACTGCTGCAGAAACTCGACAAGAGCAAGCTGCCCAACCTGAAGAACCTCAAGGCCAACTTCCAGACGCTCGACTTCGACCCCGGCCACGACTACAGCGTGCCTTACCTGTGGGGCACCACCGGCTACAGCTACGACAGCAAGCAGGTGCCGGGCGGCAAGCTGGATGAGAGCTGGAAACCCTTCTTCGAGCCACCGGCCGAACTGAAAGGCAAGGTGGTCGCACTGAACTCCATCGAAGACCTGTACATCGCCGCCTCCCACTACCTGTCCATCGACCAGTGCACCGAGGACCCGAAGGAAGCGAAGAAGATCCAGGACCTCCTGCTGGCGCAGAAGCCGCTCCTGGCGATGTACAACAGCGATGGCACCATCGAGCGCATGGCCGCCGGCGAAGTCGCCATGCACATGCAATGGAACGGCGCCTTCCACCGCGCCCACGCCCAGCGCGATAGCCTGGTCTACGTGTATCCGAAGGAAGGCATCCACGTCTTCATCGACAACCTCGTGATTCCCAAGGACGCGGTGAACGTCGAGGAGGCCCACGCCTTCATCAACTGGATGATGCTGCCGGAGAACATCGCCGCCGCGTCCAACTTCGCCAAGTACAACAACGCCATCGAAGGCTCGGACAAGTTCATGGAGAAGGAACTGTTCGACGACCCGGCCATCAACACCCCGCAGGACAAGCTCGATCGCCTGCGCACCTTCAAACTCTGCTCGCCCAAGGCCCTGAGCCTGCGCAGCAAGGTGTGGACCAAGCTGAAGAAGTGAGTTGGCCCAACCGTAGGTCCCCCACGTAGGAGCGAGCTTGCTCGCGAAAGGCTTCGGCGCGGTCCGATTCGCGAGCAAGCTCGCTCCTACAGCCAAGCCACAGGCCAAGTCGGCCAGTCATATTGGCCACTTCGATCCCTTTTTGACCCTTTGCGGGGTTCTGCGGCCTGCCGGGCGCTGACAGAATCGAACTGCATGCCACTAGCAGGCGCCCCATGGCGGCGCTGAATCAACAAGAAAAATGGCTAGAGAGATACAACGATGTCCCGTGCACTTGCGCCTCGAACCACGCTCCACCACTTCGTCCTGCGGACCCCGCAACTCCACCCTTACTGACTGCTCGCGCACAGCCGGATGCGCAACGGACCCGGCCTCGCACGCGCATGGATGGCTCGCATAGCGACCCAGGCGCCGCCCAGCGGCGCGCAGTAGATTGGAGAGAAGAATAAATGCCCACCCCGTCCGCCAGCCTCGAAAACAGCGGCAGCCTGCCCAACGAATTCACCCACAGCGCCCAGGGAACCGCCCTGCGCCGGATACTCGGGCTGCCCGCCCTGGTGTTCTTCGGCCTGGTCTACATGGTGCCGCTGACCATCTTCACCACCTACGGCGTGGTCACGCAGATGACTGGCGGCCGCACCGCCCTGGCCTACGTGGTGACCCTGCTGGCGATGATCTTCACCGCCCTGTCGTACAGCTTCATGGTCCGCCGCTACCCCATCGCCGGCTCGGCGTACTCCTATACCAGCCTGAGCTTCGGTGCCGGCGCGGGCTTCCTCACCGGCTGGTCGCTGCTGCTGGATTACCTGTTCCTGCCGATGATCAACTACCTGGTGATCGGCCTGTTCCTCAACGTGGCCTTCCCCGAAGTACCGGCGTGGGTCTTCGTGGTCAGCGCCATTGCCCTGGTCACCGCGCTGAACGTTCGCGGCATCAATTCGGTGTCGAGCATGAGCAACCTGATCGTGGCCGCCCAAGTGGTGTTCGTCGTGGTGTTCCTGGCCATGGCCGGCAAGAGCCTGTTCGGCGCACCGATCGATTTCACCGCGCCATTCGTTGGCGACGGCAGCCAGCCCGGCCTGGCACCGCTGATGGCCGGTGCGGCAGTACTCTGCCTGTCCTTCCTCGGTTTCGACGCGGTTTCGACCCTGGCCGAGGAAGCCCGCGATCCGCGGCGTGACATCCCGCGCGCCATCGTCATTACCACCCTGATCGCCGGTGCGCTGTTCTTCATCCTGGCGCTGGTTTCCCAGCTGGTATTCCCCGGTAGCGTCTTCCAGGACGTGGACGCCGCTGCGAACGAAGTGATGCTGAAGGCCGGCGGGCAGTTCCTCGCTGCCTTCTTCACCGCCATCTATGTCGCCGGCTCCGTCGGTTCGGCCCTGGCTTCCCAGGCCTCGGTGTCCCGCATCCTCTACAGCATGGGTCGCGACGGCATTCTTCCGCGCAGCCTGTTCGGCACGTTGTCCGGGCGCTTCCAGACCCCGACCACCGCCATCCTGATCGTCTCGGCCGTGTCGCTGCTGGCGGTGGTGATCGACCTCGCTACCCTCGCTTCGATGATCAGCTTCGGCGCCCTGGTGGCCTTCTCCGCCGTGAACCTGGCGGTGATCCGCACTCACCTGTTCGACGGCCGTCCGCGCCAGTCGGGTGACCTGTTGCGCTATGGCCTGATCCCGGCCATTGGCTTCGCCCTGATCGCCTGGCTCTGGACCAGCCTCTCGGGCCTGACCCTGGCCATCGGACTCGGCTGGTTTGCCGTTGGCGTGGCCTACCTCGCCGTGCAGACCAGCGGTTTCCGCCGCAAGGCACCGCATGTGCAATTCTCCGAATTCGAATGACCCGATGAACCGCTAGCCGAAAGGAGACGCTGATGCTGACGATCTATTCCGACGACCACCACCTGCACCACGGCAAGCACGAGCTGATCGGGGGCCAGTTCACCCCCTGCTTCGAGAAACCGAGCCGCGCCGATATGGTGCTGGACCGTGCCAAGGCGGTGAACCTGGGTGCCATCCAGGCGCCGAGCGATTTCGGCCTGTCGCCCATCCTGCGGGTGCACAGCGAGGGGTTCGTGAACTTCCTGAAGACGGCCTGGAGCGATTGGCAGGCCAAGGGCCGCAGCCACGATATGCTGCCCATCGCCTGGCCGACCCGGCGTCTGCGCCAGGTGGAACCCACCGACATCGACGGGCGCCTGGGCTACTACTCCTTCGATGCCGGTGCGCCCATCACCGCCGGCACCTGGCAGGCCATCACCAGTTCGGCCAACGTCGCCCTCAGCGGCCAAGCCGAGCTGCGCAAGGGTGCCCGCGGCATCTTCTCCCTGTGCCGCCCGCCGGGCCACCACGCTGCCGCCGACTACATGGGCGGCTACTGCTACCTGAACAACGCGGCCATTGCCGTGCAGGCCATGCTGGATGCCGGCGCCAAGCGGGTCGCAGTGCTGGACGTGGACTACCACCACGGCAACGGTACCCAGGACATCTTCTACGACCGCGCCGACGTGCTCTTCACCTCGATCCACGGCGACCCGCGCTTCGAGTACCCCTACTACCTGGGCTTCGCCGACGAGAAAGGCGTGGGTGCGGGAGCAGGCTTCAACTTCAACTACCCGCTGGCTTCGGGCATCGACTGGTCCGTCTGGAGCCTGGCCCTCGCCGACGCCTGCCGGCAGATCGCCGAATACGCCCCGGACGCGCTGGTGGTTTCACTGGGTGTGGATACGTTCAAGGAAGACCCGATTTCGCAGTTCAAGCTGGACAGCCCGGATTACCTGCGCATGGGCGAGATCATCGGCAAGCTCGGCCTGCAGACGCTGTTCGTGATGGAAGGGGGTTATGCGGTGGAGGAGATCGGCATCAACGCGATCAATGTGCTGCAGGGGTTCGATAGCGTGGCGTGAAGGTCCAAACTGGCTCCCTCTCCTCTTAAGGGAGAGGGCTGGGGAGAGGGAAATGGAGCCCGAATTCGGCATCGCAGCCAATCCAGTCCACCGACCCTCTCCCCCAGCCCCTCTCCCGCAAGCGGGAGAGGGGAGTTTTTATCAGTTCACCCGCTCAACGAACTCCACATCCACTTCGCGGCCCATCAGGTCGCGGTCCACTTCGCCGGTCAGCTTGACCGTGGCCTTGTCGTCGATGGACATCGGCGGCCAGTCTTCATCGTCGATTTCCACCTTCATGGTGCCGGTGGCGTCCTTGAACTCGTAGATATCGCCCTTGATGCGGCGAACGATCTGTCCCTTCAGCACCACCGGAGCATCATCAGTGGCTTCGAGGGCGGCGGCGACGGTGCTGATCTGGGCATTTGCGCCCGGGCCGGTGTAGCTGTTGGCCATGACGGCGGTGGAGAACAGCGGTACGGCCAGCAGAGCGAGGTATTTGGCTTTCATGGAGATGATCCCGTGTGTGTGTAGATGACGGGATCAGGCTAAGGCGGCTGGCTGAAACGAGGCTTAAATGCGCCTTAAGCGAAGCTTAACGGCGCACCCTGCAGCGCGCGTCAGCCCCGATCGGCGCTGGCGACCAGGTTCTTGCGGAATACGTAGAACAGGTTGGGCTCGCTGACGACGTAGATGTCACCGCTTTCGTCCATCGCCACGCCTTCGGCTCGGGGAATACGGCTGTCCAGGCCGTTCATGCCGCCGAGCAGGCTGATGAAGCTGACCGGGTCGCCCTGTTCATTCAGTTCCAGCAGCAGATTGGACTGGGCCGAGAGCACCAGTAGATGGCCGGTGCGCGGGTCGATGCTCAACGCCGAAAGGTTGCGCATGCCCAGGCCGTAGCTGGGTAACGGACGCAGCGCTTCGCCAAGGGTCTCGTTGCCATCGCTGCCCAGACTGAACAGGGCGACGGGGCCACGCTCCTTGCCGAGGATCAACTGGCCGTTGACCGGGTCCCAGGCGATGCCTTCGAAGCCCTTGTTGCCCGAGTCCGGGAAGCCGAGGTCGAACTCGTTCGTCGCATCGGCGCTCAGTTCACGGGTTTGCGGGTCCAGTTCGAAGATCGACAGCGTACGGCGGCGCTCGTCGGTCACCGCCACATGGCCGCCTTCGAGTACGGCCACGCCTTCTGGGTTGGAAAAGCCCTTCAGCGGAATCTTGCGCAGCACCTCGCCCTCACGGCTCAGCTCCACCAGGGTGGGCGACTTGCCGGTGACGGTGAACAGGGTCCCGGTAACGGGGTTGTAGGCCAGGTCGGAGGTTTCGTCGTTCTCCAGACCGGCCAGGGGCTTGCCCTGCAGCACGGCCTTGTAGCCCGGCAGCCAGATGCTGGCGGCGCGCTGTTCCTGACTCGCCTGCTGCTCGCCGACCCACACCAGGGCACGGTCATCCCAGTGCATGTACCGGGTCAGCGCGGTGGCGCCGGCGGCAATGGCGACCAGGCCCAGTATCAGTCGGCGACGGCTAACGAACGACAGGAGGCGGCGCGGCATCAGGCACTACTCGAAAAAAGGGTCGGCAATAGATAGCCAAATGCCAGTGAAAGTTCCGTGAAACCCCGACCGGCGGTCGGCTGGGTCAGATGACCCGGCTTTCGAAGCGACTGTGCCCTACCAGCTCCAGCACGAGCTCGTCGCCCTGGTTCAGCGGGCCGACGCCCACCGGCGTGCCGGTGAGGATGACATCGCCCGGCTGCAGGCTGAAGTGGCCGGCCATGTGCTGGATCAGCGGCAGGATGGCATTGAGCATGTCGCGGCTGTTGCCGTCCTGGCGGACTTCACCGTTGATGGTCAGGCGGATGCCGATGTCGTCCAGGCTCTCCGGGGCATCGCCCGGAACGAAGGGCGCCAGTACACAGGCGCCGTCGAAGCTCTTGGCGATTTCCCAGGGCAGGCCCTTCTCCTTGAGCTTCGCCTGTACGTCGCGCAGGGTCAGGTCCAGGGCCGGAGCGAAACCGGAGATGGCGTCGCGCACTTCTTCCGCATCGGGATGGCGAGACAGCGGCTTGCCGATCAGTACGGCGATTTCCGCCTCGTAGTGCACTGCGCCCCGGTCCTGGGGAATGCTGAAGCCGCCGGCCAGCGGCACCGTGCAGGAGCCTGGCTTGATGAACAGCAGCGGTTCGGTCGGCACGGGGTTGTTCAATTCCTTGGCGTGTTCGGCGTAGTTGCGGCCGACACAGACCACCTTGCCCAGGGAAAAGTGGATCGGAGTGCCATCGACGTAATGGTGCTGGTAGCTCATTTACCGACTCCTGTTGAACGCAATGCCGAAAGCGTCACGAGCGAAGGCCAGGCAAGGCGAGTTCAGGCGAGGAAGCGGAGTTTACTGTTGTAAATGAGCATTCCGAGCCTGAACTCAACGCAGCATGGCCGAGCGCAGTAGCTTTCAGTTGAAAATCTTTCCGGGGTTCATGATCCCGTTGGGATCAAATACCGCCTTGATCGCCTTCATCACGGCGATTTCCGGCTCCGAACGGCTGTAGCCGAGGTAATCGCGCTTGGTCATGCCCACGCCGTGCTCGGCGGAGATCGAGCCGTTGTACTTCTGCACGGTCTCGAACACCCACTTGTTCACGGTGGCGCACTTGGCGAAGAACTCGTCCTTGGACAGGTTGTCCGGCTTGAGGATGTTCAGGTGCAGGTTGCCGTCGCCGATGTGGCCGAACCAGACCACTTCGAAGTCCGGATAATTGGCTTCGACGATGGCGTCGATGTCGTGCAGGAAGGCCGGCACCTTGGAAACGGTGACCGAAATATCGTTCTTGTACGGCGTCCAGTGGGAGATGGTCTCGGAGATGTACTCGCGCAGCTTCCACAGGTTCTGCAGCTGCTGCTCGCTCTGGCTCATCACGCCATCCAGCACCCAGCCCTGCTCGACGCAGTGCTCGAAGGTGGCCAGGGCGTCGTTGGCGATTTCTTCGCTGGCAGCCTCGAACTCCAGCAGCGCATAGAACGGGCACTCGGTCTCGAAGGGTGCCGGCACGTCACCACGGGCTAGGACCTTGGCCATGGCCTTGTCGGAGAAGAACTCGAAGGCGGTGAGGTCCAGCTTGCTCTGGAAGGCGTGCAGCACCGACATGATGGAATCCAGGTCCGGCGAACCCAGCACCATGGCGGTGAGGTTCTTCGGCGCGCGGTCCAGGCGCATGGTGGCTTCGACCACGAAGCCCAGGGTGCCTTCGGCGCCGATGAACAGCTGTCGCATGTCGTAGCCGGTGGCGTTCTTGATCAGGTCCTTGTTCAGCTCCAGCAGGTCGCCGGCGCCAGTGACCACTTTCAGACCGGCCACCCAGTTACGGGTCATGCCGTAGCGAATCACCTTGATCCCGCCGGCATTGGTGCCGATGTTGCCACCAAGCTGGCTGGAACCGGCGGACGCGAAGTCCACCGGGTAGTACAGGCCCTTTTCCTCGGCGAAGTTCTGCAGCTGCTCGGTGATCACGCCCGGCTGGCAGACCACGGTGCGGTCGAACTCGTTGAATTCGAGGATCTGGTTCATGTAATCGAAAGCGACGACCACTTCGCCATTGGCTGCTACGGCCGCGGCGGAAAGGCCGGTACGACCGCCGGACGGCACCAGCGCCACCTTGTGCTGGTTGGCCCAGCGAACGATGGCCTGAACCTGCTCGATGCTCTTGGGAAACACGATGGCGCTGGGCGCGGGAGCGAAATGCTTGGTCCAGTCCTTGCCGTAGGCGTCCAGGGAAGCGGCATCGGTCAGTACCTTGCCGGGTTCAACCAGGGTCTTCAGCTCTTCGATCAGGGCAGCGTTGGTCATCAGCGAAACTCTCAAATCATTCATGGTCGCCCTGAGAACGTTTCAGGTCGCAACCGAGCAAGGAAAAAGGAGATCATGCTAGCATACGCACCCCGTGAATCGTGCGCTCCAGCCGATATTCCGGGTAGCAGCCCGCGCTCCCCCACGGCCCGCTTCTGACATTTTTACCGGGATACATAGGTACGCAGATGAGCAAGACCTCTCTCGAAAAGAGCAAGATCAAGTTCCTTCTCCTCGAAGGCGTCCACCAGAACGCCGTGGACACCCTGAAGGCCGCCGGTTACACCAACATCGAGTACCTCAAGGGCGCACTCTCGGGTGACGAACTGAAGGAAAAGATCGCCGACGTGCATTTCATCGGCATTCGCTCGCGCACCCAGCTCACCGACGAGGTGTTCGACTGCGCCAAGAAGCTCATCGCCGTCGGCTGCTTCTGCATCGGCACCAACCAGGTCAACCTCAGTGCCGCCCGCGAGCGAGGCATCGCCGTATTCAACGCTCCTTATTCCAACACCCGTTCGGTCGCCGAGCTGGTGCTGGCCCAGGCCATCCTGTTGCTGCGCGGCATTCCGGAGAAAAATGCCTCCTGCCACCGCGGCGGCTGGATCAAGTCCGCAGCCAACTCCTTCGAAATCCGCGGCAAGAAGCTGGGTATCATCGGCTACGGTTCCATCGGCACCCAGCTCTCCGTGCTGGCCGAGGCCCTGGGCATGCAGGTGTTCTTCTATGACACCGTGACCAAGCTGCCGCTGGGTAACGCCACCCAGGTGGGCAACCTGCACGAGCTGCTGGGCATGTCCGACATCGTCTCCCTGCACGTACCCGAGCTGCCGTCCACCCAGTGGATGATCGGTGAGAAGGAAATCCGCGCCATCAAGAAGGGCGGCATCCTGATCAACGCCGCACGCGGCACCGTGGTCGAGCTGGATCACCTGGCCGCCGCCATCAAGGACGAGCACCTGATCGGCGCCGCCATCGACGTGTTCCCGGTCGAACCCAAGTCCAACGACGAAGAGTTCGAGAGCCCGCTGCGTGGCCTGGACCGCGTGATCCTGACCCCGCACATCGGCGGCTCCACTGCCGAGGCCCAGGCCAACATCGGGCTGGAAGTGGCCGAGAAGCTGGTGAAGTACAGCGACAACGGTACCTCGGTATCGTCCGTGAACTTCCCGGAAGTGGCCCTGCCGTCTCACCCGGGCAAGCACCGTCTGCTGCACATCCACGAGAACGTGCCGGGCGTGATGAGTGAGATCAACAAGGTGTTCGCCGACAACGGCATCAACATCTCCGGCCAGTACCTGCAGACCGACGAGAAAGTCGGCTACGTGGTGATCGACGTCGATGCCGAGTACTCGGACCTCGCGCTGGAAAAACTTCAGCACGTGAATGGAACGATCCGCAGCCGCGTCCTCTTCTAAGACAGGGGCTGCTGCGCGTCGGCGATACTGCGTTGGAAAGAGCCTCGGAGATGCTCATTTACAGTCGTAAACTCTGCTCTCCTCGGCCCTTTCCGCCTTGTCTCGCTCTAGCTCGCGATCCCCTGACGGAAGTGTGCAGGACATGAAAAAGGGAGGCCTCGGCCTCCCTTTTTCGTTTCCAGCGTCTTTACTTGACCGTCACGGTGATGGATTGCGAGATCACCGGCGGCTCCAGCGGCACGTGGTTCTTGTCCCCCACCAGCAGTTGCAGGGTGTGCTTGCCGGGCGGCAGGGTGACCTGGGTTTCGGTCTGGCCCTTGCCGAAGTGGCGGATGCTGTCGGTCATGGGCAGCGGCCTGTCCATTTCCGGCTGTTCAGCGAGGCCGATCAACAGATGGTGGTGGCCGGTTGCGGGCACGTCCACGCCAGCCGGCGCGACGCCCATGCCCTTGAGACCGAACTTCACGGTAAAGGTCTGACCAACAATGGCACCGTTAGCCGGCTCGATGAAGTACACCTGCGCGCCTTCGGGCGCCGGAGTCCGTGGAACAGCGGCCAGAGTGGCGGTGGCGGCGCCAAGCAGCAGGGCGCCAAGGCTCAGGAAAGACAAAGTCCTCATTACACATCTCCATGTTTTGTGAGCCAGATACCAGACCCTATGCAACCAGTTAGGTTCACCTGCTGTCCGAGCAAGGCGCCGTATCTGCGCCAGCGGAAAAACCATAACGAATCGAGGAAGTCCCCCATGCGTCTGCTTTACTGCCTGCCCACCCTGTTCGCCCTGCTGAGCCCGCTGGCCCAGGCCGAATTGCTCGATGATGTCTGGGAACGCGGCAGCCTGCGCATCGCCCTGGAGGAAAACAATCCGCCCTACAGCTACCGGGAGAACGACAAGCTGACCGGCTTCGACGTTGCCCTGGGGCGCGCCCTGGCGGCGGAAATGAATGTGGATGCGGAATTCGTCGTGGACGACGACGGCAAGATGCTCGAAGGCTTGCAGAGCGGCCGCTATGACATCGCCCTGGACCGGGTCGCGGCACCCGCAGAGGGCGAGCAGACCCTGGAGTTCAGCGAACCCTACGTCTTTCCCGTGAGCGAGACCGAGGGCAATCTGGCGCAACCCATGACGATTCCCTTCCAGAAAGGCAATCCTGCCTTCCGCGATACCCTCAACCGCGCGCTGACCAAGCTGCGCAGCGATGGCAAGCTCGGCGCGCTATCGACGCAATGGCTGGGCAAGGACCTGAGCCAACCACCGGCTGCCGCCAAGCGCTAAGGTCAGTCTTCGTCCAGTTCGGTCAGGCGCGCAGCGGCCTGGGCCAGCTCCTCTTCGCTGAAGACCTCGACACCGGTGCGGCGCAGGGCTGCGGCGGTCACGCCTTCGCCGGCGACACGAGTGCCGCTGAAACTGCCGTCGTAGTTCTCCCGATTGCCACACGAAGGGCTGCGGGCCTTGAGCAGCGCGATACGGATTCCGTTGCGCGCCACCAGGTCCAGGGCAATGCGCGCACCGGCAACGAACTCGTCGGTCACGTCCTGGCCGTCGTCGGTGAGCACCGGCAGTTCGCCGTCCAGCACGGCGCTGCCGCGGCCGCCAGCGATCTCGGCCGGTGCACGGGGCGTCGGCAGACCGCCGGCCACTTCCGGGCATAGCGGCACGATGCGCCCCTCCGCCTGCCAGCGCTCCAACAGGTCGAACGGGCCGTGGGCGCCGCCGTCATAACGGACCTTCTGCCCGAGCAGGCAACGGCTGACCAGGATCTTCTGCATCTTCATCTCCAGAGGGGGACAGTCGTAGTCACCCCGGGTAACACCTGTGGCGCCCGCGCGAATCGGTGCCTGATCGAAGGTAGGGCCTTGGCCCGTTAACTGCCAAGCCGTTCTCGGAGGCAGGCGACGAGCTTCCCCATCCTTCGGCGGGAAGCGCCCCGTGCCACTGGCTGTAGCGCCTGCGCCCCTCCAGACTGCGCGCAACCTGCACAGGAGCGTGCCATGCCCAGAACAACCCACAACCTGCGCCTCGCACTGGCTTGCGGCACCGCCCTGCTCAGCGGTACCAGCCAGGCCGCCCTCGAATCCCTGGATAACCAGGCCCTCAGCGAAATCAGCGGCCAGGCGGGAATCAACCTGCGCCTGGACGTCATGGCGCGCATCGACAGCATCAGCTGGAACGACGATGGCGGCAGCCTGTCCTTGCGCAATGTGCGTATCGACAACGGCTGTCTCAAGCCCGGCGATTGCCCCAATGGTGCCGGCGGCAGCTTTCCCCTGGGCGCTGCGCAGCTCGGCCTCACCCTGCCGATCTTCGGCGTCGACCAGCCCACCCTGAAAGTCGACGTGGTGAAGAACTCAACCGGTACCCAGCAACTCCGCCTGGAACTGCCCGACCTCACCACCATCAATGATCAGCTCCAGGGCAGTGGCATTCCCGCCCAGCGCATCCGCGTACGGGTCGCCGCCGACATGCACATCGGCGAAAGCCGGATCGGCAGTCTGGAAATTCGCGATATCACCGACCTCCGCGGCAATTTCCGGGTCTGGGGCCACTGACGGCCGCCGGTTTCAGAGCGGGCCGCCGCGGCGTCGGAACCACCCGGTGAGGGACAGCCGCTCGCGGCTCGCCGGCAGGACCTCGTGGGGCACATCAGCGGACAGGAACACCACCAGGCTGCCGCCCTCGGGCAGCACATCCCGTTCCCCTTGCGCCAGGTACAGGCGCAATTCACCGCCCTGCTCCGGCTGCCAGTCGGCGTTCAGATAGGCCACCACCGACACGGCGCGGCGGTCATCGTCGCGGAAACGGTCCAGGTGCTTCTGGTAGAAGGCCCCGGGCGGATAGCAGGCGAAGTGGCATTCGAAATCTTCCAGGCCCAGGTAGAGCTCACGGTTGAGCAACTGGCGCAACTCGTCCATCAACGTCAGATAGGCATCGCTGGCGGCCGACTGGCCGGGTTCCAGCCACTGGATACGGTCGCCGCGCACCCCTTCGCGAACCTGCTGCCCGTCTCCACGGCCGATGGACGCAGGCGCGAGCGCGCCCGCTGCTCCGCGAGCGCGGCATTCATCAGCCAGGGCACCGGTGAGGTCGGCAGGCAATATCAGGCATTGGTGGGACCAGCCCTGGCTGGCCAGGTCGTTGGCGATCGGGGTGAGCACGGGGTGATCTGAGGGTAGCGACATGATCCCGGAATTCTACCAGCGAGCAGGAAATTACCTACATGCACTGATGAAGATTCCGACACCTCGACAATAAAGCCCGAGTCCGCTGAGAATAGCCGCACGCTCAGCCCCGCAACGCCCACCCGCCGCCACCGCCTTGCCCGCCGAACCGATGCCGTACGCGTGGGTCCGATACGAACAGCGGACTGCGTCATCAAGGAGACTCCATGCGCCTGCTCTTCGCCGTCACCCTCCTCCTCTTCGGTTTGCCCGCCCTGGCCGACGACCACGCCAGCCTCTACCAGGTGGCTGGCTGGCCGGAGCAGCGCGCGCATTTCAACGACGCCCTGACAGCAGCCCAGCAGCGTTACCAGAAGACTTTGCCGCCGGCGGTCTACCAGGCACTGGTGGAAAACAGCAACCGTCGTTTCCAGCCCCAGGCCATCGACCAACGCGCCCAGGTTGCGCTGCGTAGCCAGCTACAGGACCCTCGTCCGGCACTGGCCTTCTTCCAGTCGCCGCTGGGCAAGAAGATCATCGCTGCGGAAACCCTGGCCACCCGCCGCGACCAGTTGGCGATGCATGCCAACGGCCTGCCGCGCATCGAGGCCGAAGCCACCCGCCGCCTGCTGATCGGCCACCTGGCGCAAGCCCTGCCGGCGCGCGAAGCTGGCGCGGAAGTCAGCCTGGCGTTGGCCGGCGTCGCTGCCGACAGCCTGAGCCAGATGCTTCCCGGCCTGCTCGGTGGCGGCCAGGCGCAAGGCATGATCGATGGCCAGCGCCAGCGCCTGATGGAACAGATCGGCAATGACCTGGATAACACCCTGCTTTACGTCTATCGCGGCCTCTCCGACCCGGAGCTGGAAGAGTTCGTCACCTTTGCCGAATCCACCGACGGCAAGGCCTACTACCAGGCCGCCCTGGCCGCCGTGCGCGCGGGCCTTGCCGTGGGCCAGGACGCCTCAGCCCAGCAGGGGCTCTGAACCGACTCGCAGAGTGAGCGCCTCGTAGCGCCTGCGATACCCAGCGAAAGACAGCATGGGTATCGCTCCGCTCCACCCATCCTACGTAGGTGTGGCGTCAGCCCAGGCGTTCGCGCAAGAAGCCAAAGTACCGCTCCCGATAGGCCGGCGCTTCGTTCACCAGATGATGCCCGGCCCCTTCCAGCATCAGCACGTCCGGCTGATCGAACTTCTCCGCCAGCACCGCGAGGTTGTGCCGCCAGTCCACCGTCATGTCGCCATCTCCCTGGATCACCAGCGGGCGGCGACGGCTGCGTTGCGCCTTCTCGATTCGCGGAACCCAGCGCGCCAGGGCCCCGACCCAGGCTGTGGGCAGGGTTTGCGGCTGCAACGGGTCCTTGTGGTGAACGAACTCGATGAACTCGGCATCGCTGGAATTGACGCTGAAACGACGGGGAATGCTTTCGACGAAGTGCCGCATCAACTGGTAGCTGAACTTCGACCAACCCCAGGCGCGCGGCCGCACCAGCGGCGCGAACAGCAGGGTCTCGCCCAGCTCCGGGCGTGGCGTGCCGGTGAGCAGGTAGTCCAGCAGGATGCCACCACCGGTGCTCTGCCCGGCCAGATGCCAAGGCTGCGGCAAGTCCAGCGCCGCCGCCTCGCCCAGCAAGGCCTGGAGGGTGGCCTGATACTCGGCGAAATCACCGATGCTGGCCCGCGTTCCGCTGGACAGCCCATGGCCGGGCAGGTCGCAGGCGATCACCGCGAACCCCATGCCGAGCGCCCAATCCACCAGATGGCCGTAAAGCCCCATGTGGTCGTAGTAGCCGTGCAGCATCACCAGGCTGGCGCGCGGCTCGGGCGGCAGCCAGAGCTGGGTCACCAGTGAATACCCGGCCGCCTCGACGCAGCCCAGACGTGCCTGAACGCCAGGATGGCGCGCGGCGAAGTCCAGCCGGTAGAAGGCCCGATAGGTCAGGGTCTGACGCAGGTCAGCGGCGCCTGCGGCCAAGGGTCGCAACAACGGGCGCAGGAGATCGGGCTGGAACGGGTCTGGCATCGGGCTTTCCCTGGAGGAGGCAATTCTGTCCACAGGACCGTACGGGGCCCTGACCGGCTGCCGATATTCTGCTGCCCGGCGCAACGTGGCAAGCTACGCGCCCCGCACAGGCCCTTGATCATGCGTGCACTCAATCCCAAGACCCTGATTACCGCCCTCGCCCTCCTCGCCTGCGTCGGCGCCATCCTGCTGGCCCTGCGCTGGTACGAGTCGCGCTATGTGCGCCCCTTCAATAGCCAGGCGACGGTGTTCTCCGGCGAGCAGCTGCGCTTGCCAGCCGAACTGGCCGGCCCCGGCCCCATCCGCCTGGTGCACTTCTGGGACCCGGCCTGCCCTTGCAACGCCGGCAACCAGCAGCACCTTGCGGAATTGATCCAGCGCTTCGCGCCCCAGGGCGTGACCTTCCATGCGGTGCAAAAACCCGGTAGCAAAGGCCAGCTTCCTCCGGGCCTGGAAGCCCTGCAGCCGCTGGCCACGATGCCCGGTTCCGAGCAGTTGCCGGCGGTGCCCGCGGTGGGCATCTGGGACCGCGACGGCCGCCTGGCCTACTTCGGCCCCTATAGCGAGGGCGCGGTGTGCAACTCGGCCAATAGCTTCATCGAACCGATTCTCGAAGCCTTGATCGACAACCGCCCGGTGAGTGCCAGCAGCACCCTGGCGGCAGGCTGCTTCTGCGCCTGGCGCGAGCCGACCTAGCCGACTCCGAGACGCGCCCGCCAGGCCTCCGGCGGCATTCCGTACCAACGGCGAAAGGCCCGGTAGAAAGGCGACAGCTCGGAGAACCCGCAATCCCGAGCGACCTCGCGCATGGTTCGGCCCTCCTGCAACAGTTCGATGGCGCGCGCCTGCTGCACCGACTCACGTACCCGCCGCAGGTTGCTGCCCTGCCCGGCCAGCGCTCGCTGCAAGCCGCCAGCGCTGAATCCCAGTTCCGCCGCGCAGGCTTCCAGCGAGCAATCTGCCTTGCCTAGGCGAACACCCAGCAGGTAGCGCAGGCGATTCAGCAGGTCGTTGCCCACCAGCGCGTCCATCTGCGCCTCGGCGTGCTGCCAAAGCAGCTGGTGCAGCTCCGGATTGGCGGTGCGCGACGGACGCTTCAGCAGGGCCGCCGGGAACAGCAGGGCGTCATGCTCACGGCCGAAAACCGGCAGCAGGCCGAACAGCCGCTGGTGCTCGCTCACTCGCGCCGGGCGGGCATGGCGGAACTGCACGCCATCCAGGCGGAATTCGCCATCGGTGATGAAGCCCAGCAGCTTGATGAAGAGCAGCGCCAGGCATTCCATCTGCTGGCGCAGGGAAGAGAAGCCCAGGTAGTTGAGGTCGATCACCAGGCGTGCCACAGCGCCTTCCACATGCAGCTGGGCAACGAAGCCGCCGGACAGGATGTGCTGGAAGCGCAGGAAACTCGCCAACGCCTCGCCCAGGTCACGGCTGGCTAGCAGCAGATAGCCCACCACGTCGAGCAGGCGCGGCTTCATGACCTCGCCCAGATGCAATCCGATATCGGGGTCGCCGACCAACGAGTCGGCGGCCAGCCAGAACTGCGGCGCATCGTCATGGCGCAGGCGGCCGTCCACTGGCGGTGGACCTCGGCGTCGGTGCTGGTTGACGCCGAGGTAGACCCGGCCCGGGTCCAGGCCGAGTTCCGACAGCGCCTCGTAAAGCAGGCGGCGCAAGGTGGCGGAGTGGGTCAGCGGGACGAAGGGGGCGGCGTCTGGCTCGGTGGCGGACATGGCGATTCCTCGAAATTGACCGAAGACTTTCAGTTCGCGCGTATTTGGTCAATGCCTGCCAATCCTGCCTTGGGGAGAATGCCGCGACCAAAACAACAAGGAATTTCGTGCATGAAACGCACCCTGACTGTCCTGGCCGTGGTCATCGCGGCGGCCGCTGGCGGCGCCACCTGGTACAGCGAGAGCAAGAAGCCCGTGCGCGACGGCGAGCTTGCCATGGCCCACCTCCAGGCGCCGGTGACCGTTCGCTACGACGAGCGCGGCGTACCCCATATCCAGGCCGCCAACGAAGCCGACATGTACCGCGCGCTGGGCTTCGTCCATGCCCAGGACCGCCTGTTCCAGATGGAAATGCTGCGCCGCCTCGCCCGTGGCGAACTGGCCGAAATCCTCGGCGCCCGCCTGGTGGACACCGACCGCCTGTTCCGCACCCTGGGGATTCGCGCCCACGCCGACGCGTACGCCAGCAAGATCAACAAGGACAGCCCGGCCACCAAGGCCCTGCAGGCCTACCTCGACGGCATCAACCAGTACCAGGACAGCCGCCCGGCGCCAGTGGAATTCGACTTGCTGGGCATCGAGAAACGCCCCTTTACCATCGCCGACACCCTCTCTGTCGCCGGCTACATGGCCTACAGCTTCGCCGCTGCGTTCCGCACCGAGCCGGCCATCACCTATGTGCGTGACGAACTGGGCGCCGACTATCTGAAGGCCTTCGATCTCGACTGGCACCCCGAAGGCGTGATCGGGCAGCCGCTCGCCCAGGGCGACTGGCAGGATCTCAACCGCCTTGCCCAGCTCAGCCAGCAGGCGCTGGTCGAAGCCGGCCTGCCGCAGTTCGAGGGCAGCAACGCCTGGGCGGTTGCTGGCACCCACACCGCCAGCGGCAAGCCGCTGCTGGCTGGCGACCCGCATATCCGCTTCGCCGTTCCGGCGGTTTGGTACGAGGCGCAGCTGAGCTACCCGGGCTTCGAGCTCTATGGCCACCATCAGGCGCTGAACCCGGTCGCCTCCCTCGGGCACAACCGCCAGTTCGCCTGGAGCCTGACCATGTTCCAGAACGACGATCTCGACCTGATCGCTGAAAAGAGCAACCCGGACAACCCGAACCAGGTCTGGTACCAGGGCCAGTGGGTGAATCTGGAAAGCCGCGAGGAAACCATACAGGTCAAGGATGGCGAGCCGGTGAAACTGACGCTGCGCCGCTCGCCCCACGGCCCGATCATCAACGACGCGCTGGGTGCGGCGGCCGGCAAGACGCCGATCGCCATGTGGTGGGCCTTCCTGGAAACCGAGAACCCGATCCTCGACGCCTTCTACCAGCTCAACCGCGCCGACAGCCTGGACAAGGCCCGTGCCGCCGCCGAGAAGATCCACTCGCCCGGCCTCAACGTCATCTGGGCCAACGCCAGCGGCGACATCGGCTGGTGGGCGTCGGCAAAACTGCCGCAGCGCCCGGAGGGCGTGAATCCCTATTTCATCCTCGACGGCAGCACCGGCGAAGCCGACAAGCCCGGTTACCTGCCCTTCAGCGCCAACCCCCACGAAGAGAACCCGGAGCGCGGCTTCATCGTGTCGGCCAACTACCAACCGCTGTCGCCGACCGGCGTGGCCATTCCCGGCTACTACAACCTGCCGGATCGCGGCGTGCGCCTGAACCAGCGCCTGGCCGAGCCGGGCGTGAAGTGGGATGTGCAGAACAGCCAGGCACTGCAACTGGATACCGCCACCGGCTATGGTCCGCGCCTGCTCGCGCCGATCCTCGACGACCTGCGCGCGGCCGCCAGCGATGATGCCGAGCGCGCCCTGGTGGAGCAGCTCGCCAACTGGCAAGGCGACCACCCGCTGGAGTCCACCGCCGCCACCCTGTTCAACCAGCTCACCTATGAACTGGCCAATGCACTGATGCGCGACGAGCTGGGCGACTCCTTCTTCGACAACCTGCTGCAGACGCGCATCCTGGACTCCGCCCTGCCGCGCCTGGCCAGCGACCCGGCCTCGCCCTGGTGGGACAAGCGCGATACGCCGCAGAAGGAAAGCCGCGCGGAGGTGGTCAAGACCGCCTGGCAGGCCAGCCTGGCACACCTGAAGAAGACCCTGGGTGATGACAGCTCGAAATGGCAGTGGGGCAAGGGCCATACCCTGACCCATGCCCATCCGCTGGGTCAGCAGAAGCCGCTGAACCTGCTGTTCAATGTCGGCCCCTTCGCCGCTCCGGGTGGCCACGAAGTGCCCAACAACCTGTCCCACCGCGTCGGCCCGGCGCCCTGGGAAGTGTTCCACGGTCCCTCGACGCGCCGCCTGGTCGACCTGGCCGACGCCGAACATGCCCTGGGCATCAACCCGGTGGGCCAGAGCGGCGTGCCCTTCGACCGTCACTACAAGGACCAGGCCGAGCCGTACATGCGCGGGGAGTACGTGCCGATGCACTTCGCCGAGGATGAGGTGAAGGCGAATAGCCAGGAGACGCTGGTGTTGAAACCGGGCGACTGAGGCCCTCTCCCCCGGCCCCTCTCCCTGAAGGGAGAGGGGTGACTCAGGACCGGCCTGCCTGCGCGGAAATGCCCCCTCTCCATGAGGGAGAGGGCTGGGGAGAGGGGGAGATATTCCACCTCACGACGCTGCCCGATCTGAGCATTTACGCCCTCAAACCCTCCCCAACGCCTGCCCCAAATCTGCGCGCAAGTCTTCCACGTCTTCCACCCCCACCGACAACCGCACCAGCGAATCGCCAATGCCCAGCTCCGCGCGAATCTCCGCCGGAATGCTGGCATGGGTCATGATCGCCGGGTGCTCGATCAGGCTCTCCACGCCACCCAGGCTTTCGGCCAGGGTGAAGATGCGCACCGCTTCGAGGAAGCGCCGGGTGCCCGCCAGGTCGGCGCGCAGGTCGAGGGAGATCATGCCGCCGTAACCCTGCATCTGCCGCCGAGCCAGGGCGTGCTGGGGATGGGATTGCAGGCCGGGGTAGTAGACCCGCGCCACCTGCGGCTGCTGCTCCAGCCAGTAGGCCAGTTCCTGGGCGTTGTGGCAGTGGCGCTCCATGCGCAGGGCGAGCGTCTTCACCCCGCGCAGGGTGAGGAACGCATCGAAGGGCCCGGCGATGGCACCCACGGCGTTCTGCAGGAACCCCAGGCGCTCGCGCAACGGGTCGCAGCGGCTGTCGCTGGAAACGATGGCGATCCCGCCGATCACATCGGAGTGGCCATTGAGGTACTTGGTGGTGGAATGCACCACCAGGTCGAAGCCGAGTTCCAGGGGCCGCTGCACCCAGGGACTGGCGAAGGTGTTGTCCGCCACCAGGATGATGTCCCGGCCCTGGCACAGCTCCGCGATGGCTTCGAGGTCGGCCAGGCGCAATAGCGGGTTGCTCGGGGTTTCCACCCAGAGCATGCGCGTGTCGTCCTGGATCGCCGCACGAATTGCGCCGATATCACTGAAGTCGACGAAGCTGAAGCGATGCCCGGCGCTGACGCGGCGTACCCGCTCGAACAGGCGGAAGGTGCCGCCGTAGAGATCGTTGCTGGCGACGATGTGCGACCCGCTGTCGAGCAGCTCCAGCACCGTAGAGATCGCCGCCAGGCCCGAGGCGAAGGCAAAGGCCTGTGCACCGCCCTCGAGGTCCGCGACGCAGCGCTCCAGCGCCCAGCGGGTGGGGTTGTGGGAGCGGCCGTAGTCCAGCCCCTTGTGCACGCCGGGGCTTTCCTGGGCATAGGTGGAGTTGGCGTAGATCGGCGGCATGATCGCGCCGGTGGACGGATCGGGCGCCTGGCCGGCGTGGATCACGCGGGTGGCGAAGGCGCGCGCTTCGGCGTCGTCCTGCTGGCTCATGCAAGGGTCCTCCGCAGGTGGTTGAGCAGATCGGAACGGGTGATCAGGCCGTGGAAGCCGGACGCGTCGGCGATGATGGCGACCAGCCCGCGGTCGAGTTCGGCCTGCAGCTCCGCCAGGCTGGCATCGGGCGCCAGCGTCTCCAGGCTAGCGGTCATGACGCTGGCCACCGGCTGGCGGAAGTGCGTGGCATCGGCATGCACACCGAGCAGGATGTCGGACTCGTCCACCACACCCACCAGGTGCCCATCCCGGAGCACCGGCAGCTGCGAGACATCGGCCAGGCGCATGCGCTGGAAGGCAGTGAGCAGGGTGTCGTCCGGGCCGACGCTGATCACCCGGCCGTCTTCGAAGCGCCGCGCGACAATGTCCCGCAGGTCGCCGTAGCGCTTGCGCGCCAGCAAGCCCTGGTCGGTCATCCACTGGTCGTTGTAGATCTTCGAGAGGTAGCGGGTGCCAGTGTCGCAGACGAAGCTGACCACCCGCTTGGGTGCCTTCTGTTCGCGGCAATAGCGCAGTGCGGCGGCCAGCAGCGTGCCGGTGGACGACCCGCCGAGGATGCCTTCGTTGCGCAGCAGTTCGCGGGCGTGGCCGAAGCTTTCCTCGTCGCTGATGGAGTAGGCACGCCCCACGCTGGAGAGATCGGCAATCCCCGGGATGAAGTCTTCGCCTATGCCCTCCACCGCCCAGGAACCGGGTGTGCCGAGGGTGCCGCTGCGGGTGTACTCGGCAACGATGGACCCCACCGGATCGGCCAGGACCATTTCCAGGTCGGGCTGTACCCGGCGGAAGTAGCGGGTCAGGCCGGTCAAGGTGCCCGCCGAGCCGACACCGACGACGATGGCGTCCACATCCTGGCCGGTCTGCTGCCAGATTTCCGGGCCGGTGGTGCACTCGTGCGCCAGCGGGTTGGCCGGGTTGTTGAACTGGTCGGCGAAGAAGGCGTCGGGAATCTGCGCAGCGAGCCGACCGGCCAGGTCCTGGTAGTACTCCGGATGACCCTTGCCGACGTCCGAGCGGGTGATATGCACCTCGGCCCCCATGGCCTTCAGGTGCAGCACTTTTTCGGTGGACATCTTGTCCGGCACCACCAACACCACCCGGTAGCCCTTGGCGCGCCCCACCAGCGCCAGGCCCAGGCCGGTATTGCCGGCAGTCGCTTCGACTATGGTGCCGCCAGGCTTCAGCCGGCCGTCACGCTCGGCACTGTTGATCATGGCGATGCCGATGCGGTCCTTGATGGAACCGCCGGGATTCTGGGATTCGAGCTTGAGGAAGAGCGTGCAGGGGCCGGTATCGAAGCGGGTGACCCGCACCAGCGGAGTGTTGCCGATCAGGTCGAGAACTGCGGGACGAACATCTTTGACACTGTTCATGGCGTCACCTCCTTGCGCGACCAGGCAGGGGGGCGAAGCGGACGCCCCACGCTGGAACATAGGCTGCAAGGCGAGGTGCCGCCATGGGTTCCGACGAAGGGGTCAGGCCGAGGGGAATTGATCTTGTGGGGGCGAATTCATTCGCGAAGGGACGCGCAGCGTCCCCGGCAAGGCTTGCAGGCCGGACCTGGCGGTCCGGTTAGCGAATGAATTCGCCCCCACAAGGATAAGGACTGGCTTAGCGGGCGTTGAGCACCGAAACCTGGGTGTTCAGGGTCCAGAAGTCGTAAAGCACGCCGAGCAGGAAGAAGCCGCCAGTCAGCAGGTAGAGGATGCCGCTGATCCACTTGCCCTGGTACATGCGATGCACGCCGAAGACGCCGAGGAAGGTCAACAGAATCCAGGCGACGTTGTAGTCGTACTGGCCTGAGTTGAAGCGCAGGGCGGCCTCGCGGTCCATGGAGGGGATCAGGAACAGGTCGATGATCCAGCCGATGAAGAACAGGCCCAGGGTGAAGAACCAGATGGTCCCGGTCACCGGTTTGCCGTAGTAGAAACGATGGGAACCGAGGAATCCGAAGATCCAGAGCAGGTAGCCGATGACCTTGCTGTGGGTGTCCTGACGGGTGTTCATGCTGCCTCCTGCAGGGGTGATGTATCCGGTCAAGAAGAAGCCCGCTTAGGCGGGCTTTTTCAATCGTGCGAGCTTAACGGAAGCGGCGCCCCGGGTCTTCTTCGGTCACCTGCAGCGACAGGCCGTCGCTCATGTGTTGCAGGTGCTCGCCATCGGTCTCGGAGCCGAGCTTGATCATCAGGCGCAGGTCGTTCGCCGAGTCGGCGTAGAGCAGCGCATCTTCATAGGTGATCTCGCCCTGGGAATAGAGGTGATAGAGCGCCTGGTCAAAGGTCTGCATGCCGTGTTCGGTAGAACGCTTCATCAGGCCCTTGAGCTCGTGGACCTCACCCTTGCGGATCAGGTCGGCGGCCAGCGGCGTATTCAGCAGCACTTCGATCACCGCGCGACGGCCCTTGCCATCGGGGGTCGGCACCAGTTGCTGGGCGACGATGGCCTTGAGGTTCAGCGACAGGTCCATCCACACCTGCTGCTGCCGGTCGGCGGGGAAGAAGTTGATGATGCGGTCCAGCGCCTGGTTGGCGTTGTTGGCGTGCAGGGTGGCCAGGCACAGGTGACCGGTTTCGGCGAAGGCGACGGCGTGATCCATGGTCTCGCGGGTCCGCACCTCGCCGATCAGGATCACGTCCGGCGCCTGGCGCAGGGTGTTCTTCAGAGCCACTTCGAAGGACTCGGTGTCGATGCCCACTTCACGCTGGGTAACGATGCAGCTCTGGTGCTGGTGGATGAATTCGATCGGGTCTTCGATGGAAATGATGTGGCCGCTGCTGTTCCTGTTGCGGTGGCCGATCATCGCCGCCAGCGAGGTGGACTTACCGGTACCGGTGGCGCCCACGAAGAGCACCAGGCCGCGCTTGGTCAGCGACAGCTTCTTGAGGATTTCCGGCAGCTTCAGTTCGTCGATGGTGGGGATGGTGGTCTCGATCCGACGCAGCACCATGCCTACCAGGTTGCGCTGGTAGAAGGCGCTGACGCGGAAACGGCCGATGCCCCGCGCGCTGATGGCGAAGTTGCACTCGTGGTTCTCGGCGAAGTCGCGGCGCTGCTGTTCGTTCATCACGCCCAGCACGGTTTCCCGCGTCATTTCCGGCGACATGGGGTTCTTGGTCACCGGCATGATCTTGCCATTGACCTTCATCGACGGCGGCACACCCGCCGTGACGAAGAGGTCGGAACCGCCTTTTTCCACCATCAGGCGCAGTAGTTTCTCGAATTCCATGGCGTTCTCGCTGTTCGGGGGCGACTCCGCTCAGGCGGATCAGAAGTTTTCCGGGCTCTTGGCCTTTTCCCGCGCGCTCTCGCGGCTGACCAGCCCCTTGGCGACCAGCCCCTTGAGGCACATGTCGAGGGTCTGCATGCCGAGCGAGCCGCCGGTCTGGATCGCAGAATACATCTGCGCCACCTTGTCTTCGCGGATCAGGTTACGGATGGCCGGCGTGCCGATCATGATCTCGTGGGCCGCCACCCGGCCGCCGCCGATCTTCTTCAGCAGGGTCTGGGAGATCACCGACTGCAGGGATTCGGAGAGCATGGAGCGGACCATGGATTTTTCCTCTGCGGGGAACACGTCGACCACCCGGTCGATGGTCTTGGCCGCGGAGGTGGTGTGCAGGGTGCCGAAGACCAGGTGACCGGTTTCCGCGGCGGTCAGCGCCAGGCGGATGGTTTCCAGGTCGCGCATCTCGCCCACCAGGATGATGTCCGGGTCTTCACGCAGGGCCGAGCGCAGGGCTTCGTTGAAACCGAGCGTATCGCGGTGCACTTCCCGCTGGTTGATCAGGCACTTCTTCGACTCGTGGACGAATTCGATCGGGTCTTCCACGGTGAGAATGTGGTGGTACTTGGTGCTGTTCAGGTAGTCGAGCATTGCCGCCAGGGTGGTGGATTTGCCCGAACCGGTGGGGCCGGTGACCAGCACCAGGCCACGGGGAACGTCGGAGATCTTCTTGAAGATCTCGCCCATTCCCAGGTCTTCCATGCTCAGTACCTTGGAGGGAATGGTCCGGAACACGGCGCCGGCGCCGCGGTTCTGGTTGAAGGCGTTGACCCGGAAACGTGCGACGCCAGGAACTTCGAAGGAGAAGTCCGTTTCGAGGAACTCCTCGAAATCCTTGCGCTGCTTGTCGTTCATGATGTCGTAGATCAGCGCGTGGACCTGCTTGTGGTCCAGGGCCGGCAGGTTGATCCGGCGCACGTCGCCATCGACGCGAATCATGGGTGGCAGGCCGGCCGAGAGATGCAGGTCCGAAGCGCCCTGCTTGGCGCTGAAGGCAAGCAGCTCAGTAATGTCCATGGGGCTCCCCAATTCGAAGCAAACGGTTTGCAGACCGCTGAATGATCACTGCGCCGGGCTCGCGGCTGTCGAAGCCGACCGACCTGGCCGTCGCTCGCTACATTTTTCAGCGGCAGTTAGAATGCCGCAGACCCCACTCAGGCCGGGCTGTAGAGCGCAGGTAATGTCCACGATAGCAGACAATATTGCAAAGGTTCGCGCGCGTATCCGTGAGGCGGCGCAAGCCTCCGGGCGAGAATTTTCCAGTATCGGCCTGCTGGCCGTGAGCAAGACCAAACCCGCAGTCGCGATCCGCGATGCGTTCGCCGCAGGAATCGTCGATTTCGGCGAAAACTACCTGCAGGAAGCCCTGACCAAGCAAACCGAGCTGACTGACCTCGCGCTGACCTGGCATTTCATCGGCCCGATCCAGTCGAACAAGACCAAATCCATTGCCGAACATTTCCACTGGGTGCACTCGGTGGACCGCCTGAAGATCGCCGAGCGCCTCTCCGCCCAGCGCCCCGCCGGGATGCCGCCGCTGAACATCTGCCTGCAGGTGAACGTCAGCGGCGAGGCCAGCAAGTCCGGCTGCACGCCCGAAGAACTGCCGGCCCTGGCCGCCGCGGTGAGCGAACTGCCGAACCTGCGCTTGCGCGGCCTGATGGCCATCCCGGAACCGACTGATGATCAGGCGGAGCAACACGCCGCCTTCGCCCGCCTGCGCCAGTTGCAGGCGACACTGAACCCCTCCCTGGACACCCTGTCCATGGGCATGAGCCATGACCTCGAAGCGGCCATCGCCGAAGGCGCCACCTGGGTGCGGATCGGCACCGCGCTGTTCGGCGCCCGCGATTACGGCCAGCCCTCGCATTCATAAGGAAGCATTGATGAGCACTCCCCGCATTGCATTCATCGGCGCCGGCAACATGGCCGCCAGCCTGATCGGCGGCCTGCGCGCCCAGGGCGTCGCCGCCGACCACATCCGCGCCAGCGACCCCGGTGCGGAGCAGCGCGCGAAAGTCGCCGCCGAGCACGGTATAGAAGTGGTGGAAAGCAACGCCGACGCCGTTAAAGGTGCGGACGTGGTAGTTCTGGCGACCAAGCCGCAAGTCATGAAAGCCGTTTGCCAGGCCCTTGCGCCCAGCCTCGTGGACGGCCAACTGGTGGTTTCCATTGCCGCCGGCATCACCTGTGCCAGCCTGTCCACCTGGCTCGGCGCGCGCCCGATCGTGCGCTGCATGCCCAACACCCCGGCATTGCTGCGCCAGGGTGTCAGCGGCCTGTACGCCAACGCCGAAGTCAGCACAGCCCAGCGTGAGCAGGCCGAGCAGCTGCTGTCCGCCGTGGGCATCGCGCTCTGGCTGGAAGAGGAAAAGCTGATCGACGCCGTGACCGCCGTTTCCGGTAGCGGCCCGGCCTACTTCTTCCTGCTGATGGAAGCGATGACCGCCGCCGGTGAAAAACTCGGCCTGCCCCGTGCCACCGCCGAACAACTGACTCTGCAAACCGCCCTGGGCGCCGCGCGCATGGCAGTTTCCAGCGACGTCGACGCCGCCGAACTGCGCCGTCGTGTCACCTCGCCCAATGGCACCACCGAAGCGGCGATCAAGACTTTCCAGGCCGGCGGCTTCGAAGCCCTGGTGCAACAGGCCCTGAACGCCGCCGACCGGCGTTCGGCCGAACTGGCTGAACAACTGGGCCAATAAGGAGCTTTCGATGACCGGACTCAACACCGCCGCCATCTACGTGATTCAGACCCTCGGCAGCCTCTACCTGCTGATCGTCCTGCTGCGTTTCATCCTGCAGCTGGTGCGCGCTGACTTCTATAACCCCCTGAGCCAGTTCGTGGTGCGCGCCACCAAGCCGCTGCTCAACCCGCTGCGCAAGATCATCCCCGGATTCGGCGGGCTGGACCTCGCCTCCCTGGTGCTCGCCATCCTGGTCCAGCTGCTGCTGATGATCATCACCCTGACCCTGATGGGCTACGGTGTCGGCGGCTACCTGCTGCAACTGCTGATCTGGTCCATCATCGGCGTCACCTCGCTGTTCCTGAAGGTGTTCTTCTTCGCCCTGATCATCAGCGTGATCCTTTCCTGGGTCGCACCGGGCAGCTACAACCCCGGCGCGCAGTTGGTGAACCAGATCTGCGAACCGCTGCTGATGCCGTTCCGCAAGCTGCTACCGAACCTCGGCGGCCTGGATATCTCGCCGATCTTCGCGTTCATCGCGCTGAAACTGCTGGACATGCTGGTGATCGGCAATCTGGCCGCCATGACTGGCATGCCGCAGATCCTCAGCCCGTTCCTGTGACCTGGTACCGCTGGGCAGGCGAGGACTTGATCCTCGACTGCCATCTGCAGCCCAAGGCGAGCCGTGATGAGTTCGCCGGGCTGCACGGTGAGCGCCTGAAAATCCGCCTTACCGCCCCTCCAGTGGAAGGCAAGGCGAATGCCCATCTGATGGCCTTCCTGGCGGAGGCCTTCGGGGTCGCCAAGAGCCAGGTGAGCCTGGAAAGCGGTGAACTGAATCGGCAGAAGCGGGTGCGCATCCAGCGCCCGCGAACCCTTCCCGATCTGCCCGGACTGACCGCTCGGCAACCCTGACCGACCTTAAGGCGGGCATCGTCTGCCCGGCAATTGACGGCCATTCCCCAAGGCGCATAATGCCGATCAATGACAGGCTGGCACTGTGCCTTTACCTCGCCCCGGAAGCGATCTCCGGCGGGCGTGGTGCGACCACCAGTCGTCGCGACAACCCCGAGTTTCATCCATTCCCGTAACGCAGGAAGCGTGTTCGCGAGGAGAGCCTGAATGAGCATGGAGCGTCTCAGTCAGCAAGTCGACGCCTACGTCGCCTGGAAGCGTGAGCTATTGCGGGAGATCACCCGCTATAGAAGCTGGCTGGAACACAACCGGCTGAACTCGGACGCGCTCTCCGCCAAGCTGGAACGTGCCCAGCGCCTGCTCCGCACCGACCACATCACCCTGGCCTTCGTCGGCGAGTTCTCCCGCGGCAAGACCGAGTTGATCAACTGCCTGTTCTTCTCCGAGTTCGGCCAGCGCATGCTGCCGTCCCAGGCCGGGCGCACCACCATGTGCCCCACCGAGCTGTTCTTTGACCCGCGCTCCGAACGCTCCTACATCCGCCTGCTGCCGATCGAGTCGCGCATGGCCGAGGCCAGCGTCTCCCAGTTCAAGCGTGCGCCCCGACACTGGGTGAACATCCCGCTGGACCCGAGCGACCCGGACAACATGATCCAGGCCTTCACCCAGGTGGCGCGGACCAAGCCGATGCCGGTGGAACAGGCCATCCAGCTCGGCTTCCACCCGGACATGCTCGACCCCACCGGCCGCCCCGGCGAAGTGCTGGTGCCGGCCTGGCGCCACGCCATGGTCAACTTCGATCATCCGCTGCTGCGCCAGGGCCTGCGCATCCTCGATACTCCCGGCCTGAACGCCCTCGGCAGCGAACCGGAACTGACCCTGTCGATGCTGCCCGCCGCGCAGGCCATCGTCTTCCTGCTCTCGGCGGATACCGGCGTCACCGCCAGCGACATGGACGTCTGGCAACAGCACATCCGCCAGCTGGACGAAGACACCCAGTCCCACCTGTTCGCGGTGCTGAACAAGATCGATGTGCTCTGGGACGACCTCGCCGGCGAGAGCTTCGTGCAGAACGCCATCCGCCGCATCCAGGAAACCACTGCCCGCCAGCTCGGCATCCGCAGCGATGAAGTGCTGCCGCTGTCGGCCAAGCAGGCGCTGCTGGCCAAGGTGCGCAACGATGGGGAGCTGCTCCAGCGCAGCCAGATCGGCGCACTGGAAGAGCTGCTCTGCGACCGGATCGTCACGCAGAAGGAGCGCCTGATCGAAGATCACGTGGCGCACCAGATGATGACCCTGCTGCAGAACAGCCTGCACGTGCTCAACCTGCGCCTGGAAAAGGTGCGCGAGCAGCAATCGATGCTCGACAGCCACCAGCAGGACAACGGTCAGATGCTTTTCGAGCTGACCGCGCGCACCAAGCAGGATCACGCCCAGCATCACCGTCGCCTGCTCGGCCTGAAGACCAACCAGCGCCTGCTCAAGCGCCAGGGCGACGCCCTGCGCAACGCCGCCCGCACGGAGCGCCTGGAAGAACACCTGGCGCGGCTGCGCCGCGAGCTCACCGGCAGCTGGACCACCGTCGGCATCAACCAGAGCATCCTGCACTTCTTCCGCTCCGTCGCGCTTGACCTGCACAACCTCGAACACGAGGCCGAAATGGCCAACAAGATGGTTGCGGCCATCTACCGCCGGCATAACGAAGAGAACCCGCTGAACGGGGTCGACGCCCCGCAGTTCAACGTGCAGCGCTATCTTCGCGAGCTCGGCCAGCTGCGCTCGAAGGCCGACCAGTTCCGCCTGCATCCCAAGACCCTGCTGACCGAGCAACGCCAGCTCGGCAAGCGCTTCTTCGACACCCTGGTGCAGGAAGTCATCGGCATGCACCAGCGCCTGCGCCTGGAAGTCGCGCAATGGGCCGGCGACGCACTGATGCCGCTGATGCAGCACACCCTGGAGCACAAGCAGCTCCTGGAAACCCACATGCTGCGCCTGAAGGCCCTGGCCCAGGAAACCCAGCTCACCCGCCAGCGCGGCCAGCAACTGGAGCGCTACACCGAGGAACTGGAGCAGCAGATCAGCGAAGCCAATGAAATGCTGCGGACCTTCCGCCTGCCCTCGCCGATGCAGCGCATGGGCAAGGTGGTCAACCTGCCGGTGCCCCCCCGCAAACAGCAGGGCGGCGAGTCCGCCTGAACGCCCGCCGCACCTGATTATTCAACGCTTTAGCCGCCGCCCCCTGCGCTTGCCGCAGGGGGCGGCGCTCTTTAGACTGGCGCCCTTCCCAGATTGAGAGCAGGGTCGCGATGCCCACCGCCATTCCCGCAGATTCCGTCGGCCTGGTCAGCCCCCAGGTACAGCGCTTCAGCGAACCGCTGGCACTGGCCTGCGGCCGCAGCCTCGCCGACTACGAACTGGTCTATGAAACCTACGGCGAGCTGAACGCCGACCACAGCAACGCAGTGCTGATCTGCCATGCGCTCTCCGGCCACCACCACGCTGCCGGTTACCACAGCATGGAAGACCGCAAGCCGGGCTGGTGGGACAGCTGCATCGGTCCGGGCAAACCCATCGACACCCTGAAATTCTTCGTCGTAAGCCTGAACAACCTCGGCGGCTGCAACGGCTCCACCGGCCCCGCCAGCATCAACCCGGCCACCGGCACCCCCTTCGGTGCCGACTTCCCGGTGATGACGGTGGAGGACTGGGTGAACAGCCAGGCGCGCCTTGCCGATGTCCTGGGCATTCAGCAATGGGCCGCCGTCGTAGGCGGCAGCCTGGGCGGCATGCAGGCCCTGCAATGGACCATCAGCTACCCGGACCGCGTGCGCCACTGCCTGGCCATCGCCTCGGCGCCCAAGCTCTCCGCGCAAAACATCGCCTTCAACGAGGTGGCGCGCCAGGCCATCCTTACGGACCCGGACTTCCACGGTGGGCACTTCAAGGATCAGGGCGTGATCCCCAAGCGCGGCCTGATGCTGGCGCGCATGGTCGGCCATATCACCTACCTGTCGGACGACGCGATGGGTGAGAAATTCGGCCGTGGCCTGAAGAGCGAGAAGCTCAACTACGACTTCCACAGCGTGGAATTCCAGGTGGAAAGCTACCTGCGCTATCAGGGCGAGGAGTTCTCCGGACGCTTCGACGCCAACACCTACCTGCTGATGACCAAGGCGCTGGATTACTTTGACCCGGCCGCCGCCCATGACGGCGACCTGGCACGCACCCTGGCCGGCGCCAAGGCGGACTTCTGCGTGATGTCCTTCACTACCGACTGGCGCTTCTCCCCGGCCCGTTCGCGGGAGATCGTCGACGCCCTCATGGCGGCGCGGAAGAACGTCAACTACCTGGAAATCGACGCCCCCCAGGGCCACGATGCCTTCCTCATGCCGATTCCGCGCTACCTCCAGGCCTTCAGCAGCTACATGAACAGGATTGCGGTGTAACCCATGCGTGCCGACCTAGAAATCATCCAGGACTGGATTCCCGCCGGCAGCCGGGTGCTCGACCTCGGCTGCGGCCGTGGCGATTTGCTGGCCTGGCTGCGCGACAACAAGCAGGTCAGCGGCTATGGCCTGGAGATCGATCCGGAAAACATCGCCCACTGCATCGACCGGGGCGTGAACGTGATCGAACAGGACCTGGACAAGGGCCTGGGCAACTTCGCCAGCAACAGCTTCGACGTCGTGGTGATGACCCAGGCGCTGCAGGCCGTGCACTACCCCGACCGCATCCTCCAGGAAATGCTGCGGGTCGGTCGCGAATGCATCATCACCTTCCCCAACTTCGGCCACTGGCGCTGCCGCTGGTACCTGGCGCGCTACGGCCGCATGCCGGTTTCGGAGTTCCTGCCCTACACCTGGTACAACACGCCGAACATCCACTTCTGCACCTTCAAGGACTTCGAGGCACTGTGCCGCGAAATGCAGGTGAAAGTGCTCGACCGGCTCGCCGTGGACAACGAGCACCGACACAACCTGCCCAGCCGTGTTTGGCCTAATCTGTTGGGTGAGATCGGTATCTATCGCGTCAGCGGTCCGAGCCTGACGGATCACCGCATCGCGGTCTGAATCAAAGGAGGCAAACCATGCGTCGTCTAGCCCTGTTCCTTTTCGCCCTTTGCCTGGCGCTGCCGGCAGCCGCTGAGCGCAAGCAGACCTTCGGCGACCTGGACGTGCACTACAACGCGTTCAACTCCAGTTTCCTGCAGCCGGACATCGCCGCCGCCGTGGGCCTGACCCGCAGCAAGACCCAGGGCGTGGTCAACGTGGCCGTGCTCAAGGCCGGCAAGGCCAGCACCGCGCAGGTCAGTGGCCAGGTGAAGAATCTGCTGGGCCAGGTCACGCCGCTGCAGTTCAAGCAGATCAGCGAGGGCGAGGCCATCTACTACCTCGCGCAGTTCCCCTTCAACGAGCGTGAAATGCTCAATTTCACCCTCAACGTGCAACGCGGAGACGAAGCGGCCCACAGCTTCAGCTTCGACCAGGAATTCTTCCCCGACGAATGATGCCCTTCAACGAACTGGTGCTGGCCAGCCACAACGCCGGCAAACTCAAGGAACTCCAGGCCATGCTCGGCGAGAGCGTGAAAGTGCGCTCCATCGCCGAGTTCAGCGACGTCGAGCCGGAAGAAACCGGCCTGTCCTTCGTTGAGAACGCCATTCTCAAGGCCCGCAACGCGGCAAGGGTATCCGGCCTGCCGGCACTGGCCGACGACTCCGGTCTGGCGGTGGATTTCCTCGGCGGCGCACCGGGTATCTATTCGGCACGCTACGCGGACGGCCAGGGTGACGCGGCGAACAACGCCAAGCTGCTCGACGCCCTGCGCGATGTCCCCGAGGCCGAACGCGGCGCGCAATTCATCTGCAGCCTGGCCCTGATGCGCCATGCCGATGACCCGCTGCCGATCCTCTGTGAAGGCATCTGGCGCGGCAGCATCCTGTTCGAAGCCCGTGGTGAGCACGGTTTCGGCTACGACCCGCTGTTCTGGGTTCCCGAATGCGGCTGCTCCAGCGCCGAACTGTCCCCCATCGACAAGAACCAGCTCAGCCACCGCGCCCGTGCCATGGCCCTGCTCAAGCAGCGGCTGGGGATATGAAAAGCACAGCGTCGCACCCGGCGGCCGGAAACCAGGCCATCGGCTTCCAGCTCCCGCCCCTGGCGCTCTATGTCCATATTCCCTGGTGCGTGCGCAAGTGCCCCTACTGCGACTTCAACTCCCATGCCGCCGGTTCCGAGCTGCCTGAAGAGGCCTACATCGATGCCCTGCTGGCGGACCTGGACCACGACCTCGGCCATGTCCACGGTCGCTCGCTGACGTCGATCTTCTTCGGTGGCGGCACACCCAGCCTGTTCAGCGCCAATGCCATTGGCCGGTTGCTGGATGGCGTCGAACAGCGGGTGCCCTTCGCCCGCGACATCGAGATCACGCTCGAAGCCAACCCCGGCACCTTCGAGCAGGCCAAATTCGCCGCCTACCGGCAGCTCGGCATCAACCGCCTCTCGATTGGCGTGCAGAGCTTCCAGGAAGCCAAGCTCAAGGCCCTGGGGCGCATCCACAACGGCGACGAAGCCGTGCGCGCTGCGGACATGGCACGCAAAGCCGGGTTCGACAATTTCAACCTGGACCTGATGCACGGCCTGCCGGACCAGTCCATGGACGATGCTCTCGAAGACCTGCGCACGGCCATCGCCCAGGGTCCGACGCATCTCTCCTGGTACCAGCTGACCATGGAGCCGAACACCGTGTTCTGGAACCAGCCGCCGGAGCTGCCCGAGGACGACATCCTCTGGGACATCCAGGAGGCGGGCCAGGCACTGCTGGCCGAACAGGGTTACGCGCAATACGAGGTGTCGGCCTACGCCCGCGACAGCCAGCGCGCACGGCACAACCTCAACTACTGGAGCTTCGGCGACTTCCTTGGCATCGGCGCCGGCGCCCACGCCAAGATGAGCAGCCCGGAAGGACGCATCATCCGCAGCTGGAAAACCCGCCTGCCGAAGGACTATCTGGATTCCGCCAAGCGCTTCCAGGCCGGCGAACGCCACCTTGACCACGACGAGCTGCCCTTCGAATTCCTCATGAACGTGCTGCGCCTCACGGACGGCGTGCCCGCGGATCTGTTCACTCAGCGCACCGGCATGCCGCTGGCCGCCCTGGCGGCAGCGCGCAGCGAAGCCGAGACTCGTGGCCTGCTGCTGAAGGACCCGCAACGCCTGGTTGCCACCCGTGAAGGCCAGCTGTTCCTCAACGACCTGCTGCAGCATTTCCTGCCTTGACGGGCGCACCACGGATTTGGAATCGTCTGCCCCCGAACCATTTCGCCAAGGACCCTCTGGATGGAAGTCGTACTGGATCTGATCGCCACCCTTTCGCGCTGGAGCCGCGGCCACCTGCACGATATTGCCCTGGCCATCATGGCCACCGTCCTGGTGCTGTTCGGGCCCGCCCTCAACGCCTGGGTACAACAGCGCATCGGTAGCCTCAACTTCCTCTTCCGCACCCTGCTCTTCGTCCTGCTCTGCGCGGTGGGTTACGGCCTGGCGATGATCTACCTGACGCCCTGGCTGGCCAAAGGGCTGGGCTACTTCAACAACTACACCCTGGCGCCTGTCCTGCTACTAGTCTTCTTCGTGATCGGTGTGATCGCCGATCGCAACTAGGATCGGCGGCTCCCGGCCGCCACCTCCGGGAGCACGCCCATGAAACCGATCAAGCACCTCTACCTGCACTTCCAGGACGGCCAGCGCCTGGCCCTGCGTTTCCCCCAGCAAACTGCCGACCCGGTCGAAGTGGCCAGGGGTTTGCGCCGCCAACTGGAGTCCCCGTTTCTCAGCATCGAGGTGGACGGCGACCTGCTGCTGATTCCACGGGAAAGCATCAAGTACATGCAGATCAGCCCCGCACCCCCGGCCCTGCCGGATGCGACGCTGACTGGAGCGGAGCTGATCAATTAGCACCACCTTACGGATGGGCGAGCCGCCGGAAACTACCCTCTCCCCCGGCCCCTCTCCCAGAGGGCGAGGGGTGACTTTCGGCTCGCCGTCGGCGCAGTCCTGTAGGGGCGAATTTATTCGCCAAGCAGGGCAAGGCCGTGCCCTGTGAGCGAATGAATTCGCGATTGAGATCGCCCCTACCAGTGCGACCCAATTACCGCCCATTAAAAAGCCGCCCCGAGGGGCGGCTGGGATGGCCAGGCAGGCCGGAATCAGTTGCCTTCGCGTCGTAGCGCCTGGGGTGTGAAATCCCTCGGGCTGAGCGGGGCGTTGAAATCATACATGGGTTCGTTGTTGTCGAGACCGTCGACGAAGTAACGATCGCCCACGAAATCGTAGATGGTTTCCAGCGTACTGCCGAACATCGGTACATCGTAATAGCTGATCGGATGGCTTTCCTGCATGCCGCTCAGGCGCCCGTCCTTGTCATAGAGATCAACGGCCAGAATCTGCCAGCTGTCCTCGTCCAGGTAGAAACGACGCTTGGCGTAGGGATGGGTGAAGCCCTTGCGCAGGGTCGCTTCCACCACCCAGACACGATGTTGCTCGTAACGCAGCAGGTCGGGGTTCACGTAGCTGGACTTGAGGACCTGCTCGTAGGGGATGCCCTTCTGGTGCACGGCGTAGCTGTTGTAGGGCACCAGCATTTCCTGCTTGCCGAGCAGCTGCCATTCGTAACGATCCGGCGCGCCGTTGTAGGAGTCCACCACGTCTGCCGTGGCCAGGCCATTGGTGTCGGGCTGCAGGGTGTCGTACGCCAGCATCGGCAGACGACGGACACGCCGTTCGCCGCGATTGAAGCGCCAGGCCTTGCGGATCGACAGCACCTGGTCGAGGGTTTCCTGAACCACCAGTGCCGAACCGGACAGCTTGGCCGGAGCAACGACACGGTACTTGTAGTAGAACAGCGTGTTCTCCAGGTTGCCCGGAGTCATGCCGTCGCGGCCGTAGACGAAGTAGATGTCCCGTTCCAGCTTCAGCAGGTTGTAGCTACCGTTGGCCAGGACCGCCGCCTGGTTGGTGGTGAAGTGAATCTGCTCGCCGCGATAACGCAGGATGTGGTTCCAGATGGCTTCCAGGCCGCTCGCCGGAACCGGGAAGGGAATGCCGGCCGCAACGCCCTCGACACCGTTGCCACCGGCGATCAGCGTACCGTTCACGGCATTCGAGCGGGTGGCGTCATAGATGCGCTGCGGCGCCGCGGCACTGCGATGGGTCGGGAAGACCCGCAGCTTGTACTCCGGATGCTCCTGCAGCAGGGCCTTGTACCCCGGCGTCAGGATCTGCTCGTACTGGGCGAGGTTGCTGCCGTCGATAACGAAGCGCGGGGCTTCACCGGCATAGGGATCAGGGTGGTGCATGCCCGGCTGGTAGCCAGCCGGCGGGGTGGCCAGGCCACCGTCCCAGGCCGGGATGGTGCCGGCGGCATTGCCGGCACGCTCACCGCCGAGTGGCGTGAGGTCCTGCCCGAGACGGGCGGCCTGGGTAGCGTCGACTTTGGCCTGGGCTTGCAGGGCGCAGCCGGCCAGGAGCAGATATCCGAATGTTCTCAACAACACAGCCTTCTCCTCACGACGTAATGGGCATTACGTCGCTCTTATTCTTATGCCGCCCGCTCAATGGGCAGGCGTTGCTATCGTCGGATCAGGTGAGGTGCCGGGTTAGCCCGGTCTAGTCAGGTGTACCGGTGCGCCGCTAGCGCGGCGCCCGATCAATCGATGCGCTGGAACTTGAGATCCCAGACGCCATGGCCAAGACGCTCGCCGCGGCGCTCGAACTTGGTGATGGGGCGTTCTTCCGGGCGCGGAACGTAGCGGCCGTCCTCGGCCAGGTTGCGGTAGCCCGGCGCAACGCTCATGACTTCCAGCATGTGCTCGGCGTAATGCTCCCAGTCGGTGGCCATATGCAGCACACCGCCGACCTTGAGCTTCTGCCGCACCAGTTCGGCGAACGCGAGCTGGACGATCCGCCGCTTGTGGTGACGGGACTTGTGCCAGGGATCGGGGAAGAACAACAGCACGCGGTCCAGGCTTGCATCCGCAACGCAGTCACGCAGCACTTCGAGCGCATCGCAGCTGTATACGCGGATATTGGACAGGCCCTGGGTCATGGCGCCATTCAGCAGGGCACCAACCCCCGGACGGTGCACTTCGACACCGATGAAGTCCTGCTCGGGCGCAGCGGCGGCCATCTCCAGGGTGGCATGGCCCATGCCGAAGCCGATCTCGAAGGTACGCGGTGCACTGCGACCGAACAGGGCGTCGAAATCCTGCGGACCGTCAGCCAGTTCCAGGCCGTACTTCGGCCAGCCCTGGTCGAGGCCACGCTGCTGGCCTTCGGTCATGCGCCCGGCACGCATCACGAAACTCTTGATGGTGCGGTGGTGGCGCGTTTCGTCGGCGGCAGCCGGCGAGCCCTGTTCTTCAATCATTGCGAAAACCTGTTAGTGAAACTTACAGAACCTGCTCACGATCTTGCGACCGTGATCGGCCCTCAGCGGATCAGACCATCCAGCGGCGACGACGCGCTGGCGTAGAGTTTGCGCGGCATACGCCCGGCCAGGTAGGCGAGGCGACCGGCAACGATAGCGTGCTTCATGGCCTCGGCCATCATGACCGGGTTCTGCGCGTGGGCGATGGCGGTGTTCATCAGCACGGCTTCGCAACCCAGTTCCATGGCGATGGTGGCGTCGGAAGCAGTGCCCACACCGGCATCCACCAGCACCGGAACCTTGGCTTCTTCGAGGATGATGCGCAGGTTCCAGGGGTTGCAGATACCCATGCCCGAACCGATGAGGCCGGCCAGGGGCATCACGGCGATGCAGCCCATCTCGGCCAGTTGGCGGGCGATGATGGGATCGTCGCTGGTGTAGACCATGACGTCGAAACCGTCCTTGACCAGCTGCTCGGCAGCCTTGAGGGTTTCGACGACGTTGGGGAAGAGGGTCTTCTGGTCAGCCAGGACTTCCAGCTTGACCAGGTTGTGGCCATCCAGCAGCTCACGGGCCAGGCGGCAGGTGCGCACGGCTTCCTCGGCGTTATAGCAGCCGGCGGTGTTCGGCAGGATGGTGTACTTGTCCGGCGAAATCACGTCCAGCAGGTTCGGTTCGCCCGGGTTCTGGCCGATGTTGGTACGGCGCACGGCCACGGTGACGATCTCGGCGCCGGAAGCCTCGATGGCAACGCGGGTTTCTTCGAGGTCCTTGTACTTGCCGGTGCCCACCAGCAGACGCGATTCATAGGTGCGGCCCGCGAGGGTGAAGGGCTTGTCGATCGGCGTTTGGCTCATGCTGGACTCCTGGCGGGCAGAGGGAATTGCTTGATACGCGAAACAGGTGCTGCGGATGGTGCGGCTGGGCAGGTTGAAACCCGCTCTACTAGCCGCCGCCGATGGCGTGAACCACCTCGACGCGGTCGCCTTCGCACAGGGCGGTGGCGGCGTGCAGGCTGCGCGGCACGATATCGAGATTGAGCTCGACCGCGACGCGGCGGCCGGCGAGGTCCAGGCGGGAAATGAGGTCCGCGACGGTCTGGCCATCGGGAAGCTCGAAGGATTCGCCGTTCAACTGAATACGCATGACGGATCAGTCACAACTGGAAAAGGGGACGGCATTCTAGCCCGATAGCCGCGCGGCACCAAGGCAAAAGGGCGCCATTCGTCCCGCAATTTGACGCCACGGTCAAGTTAACGACTCGCCAGGCTCCAGGCCGAAAGGCCCAGGCACAGCCAGCCGGCGAGGAAGGCCAGGCCACCGAAGGGCGTGATGATGCCGAGCTTGCCGATTCCACTGAGGGTCAGCAGGTAGAGGCTGCCGGAGAACAGCAGGATACCGAGGACGAAGAAGCCGCCCGCCAGGTTCACCAGTCGACCGGGAGCATGCAGCGCCAGCAGGGCCACGCCGAACAGCGCCAGGGCATGGATCAACTGGTAGTGGGTACCCGTCTGGAACACCGCCAGGTACTCGGGCGTCAGCCTGCTTTTCAGCCCGTGGGCGGCAAAAGCGCCAAGGGCCACCCCGGTGAAACCGGCGAAAGCGGAAAGCAGCAGGAACAGACGCTCCATGGGGACTCCAGACAGAGGAAGGACGGCCGCTATAATGGCGCGCAAATTTCCCTGGGCCAAGCCAGCATGTTCAGCACCATTCGCCGCCGCCTGTTCAAATTGCTGCTCTGGTTCGCGGCGGCGTCCGTGTTGCTGGTGATCCTGTTCCGTTGGGTGCCGCCGCCCGGCTCGATGCTGATGGTGGAGCGCAAGATCGAGTCGTGGATCGACGGCAAGCCGATCGACGTCAAGCGCGACTGGGTGTCCTGGGACGAATTGCCGAATGACTTGAAAATCGCGGTGATCGCCGCCGAAGACCAGAAGTTCGCCGAGCACTGGGGGTTCGACATCCCCGCCATTCGCAAGGCCTTTGCGCACAACGAGCGCGGCGGTTCGGTCCGCGGCGCCAGCACCCTCAGCCAGCAAGTGGCGAAGAACCTGTTCCTCTGGTCCGGCCGCAATTGGGTCCGCAAGGGGCTGGAAGTCTGGTTCACCGGGCTGATCGAATTTTTCTGGCCGAAGCACCGAATCCTCGAGGTCTACCTGAACAGCGTCGAGTGGGGCAACGGCGTGTTCGGCGCCGAGGCCGCAGCCCGCCAGCATTTCGGCGTCCATGCTGCCCGCCTGTCCCGCCAGCAGGCAGCCTTGCTGGCCGCCGTTCTACCGAATCCGCGCAAATGGAGTCCTTCCAGGCCAAGCGGTTATGTCGCAACCCGCGCTGGCTGGATTCGCCGACAAATGAGTCAACTCGGCGGCAGCACCTACTTGCAACAGCTCTGAACGTAGGAGCCAGGCGAAGAAACGTGCCGCCCCACTTCGCGAGCAAGCTCGCTCCTACAGGGCCGCGGCCTTGCCCTCCACCGATCAGTTCTTCATTGCCTCGCGCGGCACCAGGTGCAGGAGCTGCACCTTGCCTTCCAACAGGTGCGCGCTGAGCCCCTGCTGGGGATAGATCCACGCCTCGCCCTCACCGGTGCGCAGGCGCAGTCGGGGAGGCCCGATGCTGGCGGCCAGCCGTGCGGCCGATACTTCGGCCATGGGCACCATGTTCAGCACGGCTACCCGGTGCCCACCCAACTGCTCCAGCATCTCGCCACTCAGAGGTTGCTCGTCAGTGCCTGCGCCCAGAGCCTTGGACAGGCTGTTGCGTTCGCCATCGCTCAGCTCCAGCTCGCCCTCAAGGCGCCAGACGCCCTCTTCCCGCTCCTGCTCGGTGCGGTAGACCAGACGCGGACCTTCAGCACGCGGTTGCAACCAGAGCTCCCCCGGCGCCAGCTCCGCCAATTTCTCCAGGGGCAGGTCGCCTTCGGCCATGGGCACGATCACCGATTCTTGCCAGTCCTGCAGCCAGGGTAGCGGCTCGGCACGGTCCGACTGATTGCTCATCCACAGCGCCAGGGAAAAGAACAGCACGGCAACCGAGGCGAACAGCAGCCAGTGGCTGGTGCGCAGGGACGACATGGGCATGGGGGTTTTCTCCAGACAGAAAAAAGCCGCACCGAAGTGCGGCTTTCCCGGGTTTCTGCGTCACGCCTGAATGAAGCCTTTGAGCTTGTTCATGGCGTTCTTCTCCAACTGGCGAATGCGCTCGGCGGAGACGTTGTACTTGGCTGCCAGGTCGTGCAGTGTCGCCTTCTCCTCGGCCAGCCAACGCTGGTGGAGGATGTCGCGGCTGCGATCGTCCAGACCATCCAGTGCTTCATGCAGGTTGGCGGTGGAACTGTCGCTCCAATCCGCTTCCTCCAACTGGCGCGCCGGGTCGTAGCGATGGTCTTCCAGGTAGTGCGCCGGTGCCTGGAAGGCAGCATCGTCGTCAGCATCAGCCGCCGGGTCGAACGCCATGTCCTGGCCGGTCAGCCGGCTTTCCATCTCGCGCACTTCATGGGGCTCGACACCCAGGGTGTTGGCCACTGCATGGACTTCATCGTTGTTCAGCCAGCTCAGACGCTTCTTCTGGCTGCGCAGGTTGAAGAACAGCTTGCGCTGCGCCTTGGTGGTGGCGACCTTGACGATTCGCCAGTTGCGCAGGATGAATTCATGGATCTCGGCCTTGATCCAGTGCACAGCGAAGGACACCAGGCGCACGCCCATTTCGGGGTTGAAGCGCTTGACGGCCTTCATCAGGCCGACGTTGCCTTCCTGGATCAGGTCGGCCTGGGCCAGACCGTAGCCGGAATAACTCTTGGCGATGTGCACGACGAAGCGCAGGTGCGCCAGCACCATTTGCCGTGCCGCTTCCAGATCTTGTTCATAGAAGAGGCGTTCGGCCAGTTCGCGCTCCCGCTCGACAGTCAGCAGCGGGATGCCGTTGACCGCATGCACGTATGCCTCCAGGTTCGCACCGGGGGCCAGGGCATAGACAGGTTGCAGGGAAGTGGTCATGCGAATCCTCCGATTCACTAAAGCTCGCGCAGTGTAGCACTGGCCTATATGACTGCAAGGGGGTGTAAAAGTTTCCTTACACCCCTCGCAACACCCGCGAAAACCGATGGGTCCTAACGCGGCGCCAGCTCACTGAGATGACGGGCGACGGCCAGCCAGGCACCAATGTAGCCCAGCAGGACAGCGCCCAGAAGCAGGGATAGACCATCGGCTAGTGGTACGCCCACGAGCGCGAAGTCGCTGCCGTAGAGACCGGCCAGACGGACGACGGCATCGTTCAGCCAGTCCAGGCCATAGGCGAGCACCAGCCAGGCCAGGAGGCCCGCACCGGTACCGTAGAGCGCGCCCATATAAAGGAAGGGACGACGCACATAGCTATCGGTACCGCCCACCAGCTTGATCACCTCGATCTCGGTGCGGCGGTTCTCGATATGCAGACGAATGGTGTTACCGATGACCAGCAGCAAGGCCAGGATCAGCAGCACCGCCAGGCCGAAGACGAAACGTTCGCCCAGCTTGAGGATCGCCGACAGGCGCTCGACCCAGACCAGGTCCAGTTGCGCCTGTTCGATGCCGGACATTTCCGACAGACGTTGACGCAAGGCCTCAAGGGCCGCCTTGTCGACTTCCTTGGGGGTCACCAGGATCACACCGGGCAGCGGGTTCTGCGGCAACTCCTTGAGCGCCTCGCCCAGACCGGATTGCTGCTGCAGCTCGGCCAATGCCTGCTCGCGACTGATCCATTCGGCCTCGGCCACATCCGGCATACCGGCGATTTCGTCCCGTAGCTTCTGCCCCTGGGACTCACTGGCATCCATTTTCATGAACAGGGAAATCTGCGCCGCACGCTGCCAGGACCCACCCAGCCGCTCCACGTTGCTGAGGAGCAGGGACAGACCCATGGGCAGGCTGAGGGCGATCGCCATCACCAGGCAAGTGAAGAAGCTGCCGACGGGCTGGCGACCCAGGCGACGCAGGCTGTCGACCAGGCTGGCGCGGTGACTCTCCAGCCAGGCATGCAGCAGGGTTTTGAAATCCGGGCCGTCGTCGCCCTTCTCCGGCGAATCGACGTGCCGGGGAGAAGCCCCTACACGCTCGGCGGGCTTCGGCGGCGGCATCTGCTTGGCGCTCATCAGACCGCCTCCCCGTCGCCAATCAGGCGGCCACGTTGCAGGGTGAGCAGACGGTGGCGCATACGCGCAATCAGCGCGAGGTCGTGACTGGCGATCAAGACGGTGGTGCCCAAGCGATTGATGTCCTCGAATACACCCATGATCTCGGCAGCCAGGCGCGGGTCCAGGTTACCCGTGGGTTCGTCAGCCAGCAGCAAGGCCGGACGGTGCACGACGGCGCGGGCAATGCCGACGCGCTGTTGCTGGCCGGTGGACAGGTCGGCCGGATAAAGCTCGGCCTTGTCGGCCAGGGATACGCGCTCCAGCGCTACGCTCACGCGCTTGGCGATCTCCGGCTTGGACAGGCCATGGATCTGCAGCGGCAGGGCGACGTTGTCGAACACGCTGCGGTCGAACAGCAGCTGGTGGTTCTGGAAGACGACGCCGATCTGGCGGCGCAGGAAAGGGATCTGCGAGTTGGTGATGGTCGACAGGTCCTGCCCGGCCAGCAGCAGCTTGCCGGTGGTGGGACGCTCCATTGCCAGCAGCAGGCGCAACAGGGTGCTCTTGCCGGCACCGGAATGGCCGGTGACGAAGAGGAACTCGCCGCGGCGTACGCGGAAGCTCAGTTCGTGCAGGCCGACATGGCCGTTTGGATAGCGCTTGCCGACCTGCTCGAATCGAATCATGCGGACTCCCGCTCTGCGAAGAGGGCCTTGACGAAGGCGTCGGCTTCGAAGGTACGCAGGTCGTCGATGCCCTCACCCACACCGATGTAGCGGATCGGCAGGCTGAATTGCTTGGCCAGGGCGAAGATCACCCCGCCCTTGGCGGTGCCGTCCAGTTTGGTCAGCGCCAGGCCGGACAGGTTGACCGCCTGGTGGAACTGCTTGGCCTGGTTGATCGCGTTCTGGCCGGTGCCGGCGTCCAGCACCAGCAGCACTTCGTGGGGAGCGGTCTCGTCCAGCTTGCCGATCACGCGGCGCACCTTCTTCAGCTCCTCCATGAGGTTGTCCTTGGTGTGCAGACGGCCAGCGGTGTCGGCGATCAGCACATCGACGCCCCTGGCCTTGGCGGCCTGCACGGCATCGAAGATTACCGACGCGGAATCCGCGCCGGTGTGCTGGGCGATCACGGCGATGTTGTTGCGCTCGCCCCAGATCTGCAATTGCTCCACCGCGGCGGCGCGGAAGGTGTCGCCGGCGGCCAGCATGACCTTCTTGCCATCGAGCTGCAGCTTCTTGGCCAGCTTGCCGATGGTGGTGGTCTTGCCGACGCCGTTCACGCCGACCACGAGGATCACGTAGGGCGCGCTGCCGCTCTCGATCTTCAGCGGCTGTTCGACCGGACGCAGCAGAGCCGCCAGTTCGTCCTGCAAGGCCTTGTAGAGGGCGTCGGCGTCAGCCAACTGCTTGCGCGCGACCTTCTGGGTCAGGCTCTGGACGATGGCGGTGGTGGCTTCCACACCCACGTCGGCGGTCAGGAGACGGGTCTCGATTTCATCCAGCAGGTCGTCGTCGATGGCCTTGCGGCCGAGGAACAGGCTGGCCATGCCTTCGCCAATGCTGGCGCTGGTCTTCGACAGTCCCTGCTTGAGGCGGGAGAAGAAGCTGGCCTTGGCGGGCTCGGTCTGGACGGGGGGAACGGGGGCCGGCTCGACTGCAGGAGCGGGCGCGATAACCGGCACCGGCTGTTCTGCCACGGGTGCAGGTGCAGGTGCAGGTGCAGGTGCAGGTGCAGGTGCAGGTGCAGGTGCGACAGGCTCGGCGACTACCGGCGCCTCGGCAATCACGGGAGCGGGCGCTTCGGTCACGACCGGAGCGGGCGCGGAAACTTCGACAGGCGCGGGCGCCGGTGCCGGTGCTGGTGCTGGTGCCGGGACCTCGGCTACGACCGGAGCCGCTTCGGGGGCCGGGGTCGGAGCCGTTACGGGCTCAGCGACAGGCTGGGCAACCGGAACAATTTCAGGCGTGGGCGCAGGTGCGGCCGGCGTCTCTGCCTCGACAGGAGCAACCGGCTCCGCCGGAGCGACGGGAGCGGTTTCCTGGGGCTTTTTGCGCAGCCAGCCGAACAAGGATTTCTTTTCCCCGGCCTGGGCCGGAGCTTTCTTGTCGTCGTTGGAACCAAACATGAGTCGATTGCATCTCAAGGGAGCGGCCGTACTGGCTCTATGCCGGCCAGCTTCGCCGCCCCGGGAAGTCGGGTAGCCCCGGACCATTACCTGGTCCGGAGCCCCCTAAGAACCGTGCGTGCGACTTTAACCGCACACGGCTCAAGCCTACATGAAGTCAAGAAGCTTGACCGGTACGCACGGAGTGTTGCGCGCGACTTTACCACTATAAGCCGCTGTAGAGCAGAGTTACCTCTTGTCGCCGACTGTGGATCAGCGAGTGGCAGTTGGGGTGCAGGAGTACGCGGTTGTTCGGCTTATCCGAGCCGCCGTCCACTCGTCGGATGACGTGGTGGTCGTGCCAGCCGGTTTCCTTACTGACCGCGTGACCGCATAGGGCGCAAACCCCGCGTTGTCGCTGGAAGAGCCTGAGAATTTGTCCCCGGTATTGCAGTTTGTACTGCATCCGTTTGACTCGCAGATCCTCCCACTTCAACTCCTGTTCAGCGTCATAAGGCTGGTACGCCAGCGGTAGACGCTTACCCCTCCTTATTTCCGTGCTAGCCAGCAAGAACAACTGCCGGTAGCCGGTTTTCCCGTTGCCACTTTTATAGGGGTGCGCAAACACCCATTTTTGACCGCCTATGTAGTGGAAGTACTTCTTCTTAATCCATTTGGCGGACTTCTTAGGATGCCTGCGCTTCGCCCACCTCCAGATTCGCCAGTGAATCATGTGATCTAGCTTGCTGAAGGTGCGTTTTGCCACTACTTGGGAGTGGTACTGTGCCCACCCCTTCAGTACCGGGTTCAGCTGGCCGATTAGCGCGTCCTGCGTTAGCGCCCCGCTGTCTCTAACGATCTCGCTCACTTTCCGGTAGAACGCCGAGGCGTTTTTCCTTGAGGGCTTGATGAGCAGCTTGGTCTTCCGTTTGGGCGATTTCGGCACGTACTTCCTGAAGTTCCACCCTAGGAAGTCGAATCCGTCCAGGATGTGTGTGATGTGCGTTTTCTCCCTGGATAGCTCAACCCCTCGAACCGCTAGGAATTGTTCTACCCAAGGTCGGACCTCGTCCTCCAGCAGCTCTTTCGAGTCTGCAGTGATGACAAAGTCGTCCGCATACCTCACTACCTGAACCTTCGTCTTCTCGGCCTTTTTGACCCCAAGCTTTTGTGCCAGGTGGCGCTTCAGCTGAGTTTCCAGACCGTTCAGAGTGACGTTCGCCAGACAGGGAGAGATGATCCCACCCTGTGGCGTCCCGGCTTCTGTAGCTGCGAATTGTCTCCGGTCGACCACCCCGGCCCTCAACCATTTCCTGAGCATCATCTTGTCCATGGGGACGTTTTTGATCAGCCAGTCATGGTTGATGTTGTCAAAGAACCCTTTTATGTCCCCTTCCATCACCCAAGTCGGAGCCACTGGCGTGGCCAGCAGATGAAAGAGTTCTACCATCGCATCAGTGGTTGCCCGATCTGGCCTGAAGCCATAACTCCTCGGGTCGCTGGTGCTTTCGACGACAGGTTCTAGGGCAAGTAGATACAGCGCTTGCATGGCACGATCCAACATAGTCGGGATGCCTAGCGGTCGCCTTTCCGCCTTGCCGGGTTTGGGAATCCACACCCGCCGGAGCGGTTGGGCCCTGTATCCCCTTTTCTTGGACAGACTCATCACAGCCCGTAGTTTGGCGCTGGGCGTTGCCCATGTTGCTCCATCTACGCCCGGAGTCTTGCGACCCCGGTTCTCCGTGACTCGTCTCACTGCTAAACAGCGGCCGTGAAACGAGTGGGTCAGTAACCGTTGCAGGCGTTTAACCCTGCGCCAATTACCCTCCCCAGTAGCCTGCGCGATTTTCAGCTGCGTCTTCCGAACAGAGACTTGGATGTTGGCCCAGTCAAGACTGTGCCATTCCTCTGTCCCGTCGAAGGACGCAGACTTCACCGGTGTAGCTGGCGTCGTTTTCATACTGTCCTCCTGGTGGTAATGAGACCTTCAGGACGGACCGCCCCTAGGGGGCGGTTCACCCCTAGGGTCGTTGTTACGCTGGAATCAGCGGTTGATATCGCACTTGTAGACCAGGTGCACGTCGGCCAGGGTTGACCCCTGCCAGCGATGTTTCAGCTGGTATGCCCCCCATTACAGGCGGCCGTTCGCTTCTTGCACCCTCCTATTCCCCACACCCATCAGCGCCCCTTGCGGGTAGCCTGCCGCCGTTACTGCTGGTTAGGCGGGTGGTCGGGATTGCCACGTTCCCCAGATCGCATCAATTCCCCGTTTAGGCTCCGTCTTTCCCCCGGTAGTGCGGTGGTACCGCAGCGCATCGTCCTACTGCGCTGACCGACTACGTTGCCATTTTGGCCGGGGCCTAATTGCCGTTGGCCCGAAGATACTGACGAAGGTTCTGACGACGGTTCACATGTGTTAGCCATGCGGGTTTGGTCACTAGCCTCTAGAAAGCCGGGCAATTCGGCGATCTTGCGCTCCCCGTTGCCGGGGCGCGGTTCCCTAGGAAGGGAGAGACATTGTCGATCGGGCTTCACACCCCGAGGTTGGTCCCCGGAGCATGCCGATCCAGTGAACTGATGGGTACACATCAGGCTCGGTGCTCCCTGAATCAGCGGAGTTGAGCAATGCGGTCTGGAGCTCACGCTCCGTGCTTGGACTTGGTGCCTCCAACATCTCGCGACGGTGGTTACGGGCAAGTTATCCAGAGGCCTTTATGGGTGGGAGCAGCCCCTAAGGGTCGCTTTATCACCCTTGAGGCATGAAATATCTTGAAACAATCCCCAGGGTGGGAATTGCCTTTTGATGCGCCTAACCGAACGAATTTCAACCATTGGAGGTCGGATTCGAGGCGTAGTTACCCCCTGACGGGGATTTACCACACCCCCGCAAGCGGGTCGATTTGAGCTGGTCAAACCAGGCACAAGTGCTTTATTTAGACTGTAGCCCCTTGATATCAAAGGACTTGGTGTCAGGGAGAAAGCTCTCCGACTGGACTTGCCCCTATCAAACCGGACACCGGTACCCCGTTAAGTTGATGCCTCAGCCAAGCGTCTGAACTCCCGAGGTGAGCGGTAGTTCAGTGCGCTGTGCGGATGTTCCTCGTTGTAATGCTCGAAGGCGATGGCCAGGTTGCGCAGGGCCGTCGCTCGATCGGGCTTGGGCATGTGGCGGATATAGTCGCGCTTCATGGTCTTCACGAAGCTCTCCGCCATCCCGTTGCTCTGTGGGCTGCACACCGGTGTTGTCAGAGGTAGCAGGCCGATCTGCCGGGCAAAGACCCGGGTCTGTTCGGCGGTATAGGCCGAGCCGTTATCGCTCAGCCATTGCACCGGCGACGCAGGCAGCTCGCTACCGAAGCGTTGCTCGACGGCTTCCAGCATCACGTCGCGGACATCGTCGCCACTGTAGCCGTGTGGGCTGGCCACCCAACTGATGGCTTCGCGGTCGCAGCAGTCCAGAGCGAAGGTCACGCGCAGTTTGTCACCATCCTCGCAGCGGAACTCGAAGCCATCCGAACACCAGCGGGTGTTGCTTGTATCCACGGCGACACGACCTTCGTGACGCCGCGCCACACCCGGCTGCTTGCGACGGCGTTCCAGCAACAGATCGTGATCACGCATGACGCGGTAAACCCGCTTCACGTTGACCGGTGGCAGGGCCTGTTGCTCATGCTGCCGACGCAACAGACCCCAGATCCGACGATAGCCATAGCTGGGCAGGGCGCCGACTGCCTGCTGGATCTGCTCGACCAAGGTCACATCGTTGAACGCTCGGCGCCGACGAGGCCGCAGCCCTGGAGCGGGTTGTTTGAGTCGAGCCGTCAATTGCGAGCGCGCCACACCGAGACTCTCACTGACCGCCTTCACTGGTCGTCCCCCGGCAACAAGGGTGAGTGCGCAATCCATTTTCGCGAGCGGGCGATCTCCACCGCTTCCTTGAGGATCTCGGCCTCCATGGTCTTCTTGCCCAGCATCCGTTGCAGTTCGCGGATCTGCTTGAGGGCATCGGCCAACTCGGAGGCGGGCACCACCGCTTCACCGGCACTGACCGCCGAGAGGCTGCCGTCCTGGTAGAGCTTGCGCCAGTGGAACAGTTGGTTGGGGTTGATGCCGTTGCGCCGGGCCACCACCGAGACGCTTTGCCCGGGCTCGAGACTCTCGCGCACCATGGCCAGTTTTTCCTCGACGCTCCAGCGGCGACGCCGCTCCTGGCCGAGCACTTCGATGGTTTTGTCTTTGCTGGTAGTCATAAACACAGTCGTTTGCCTATCCCTTATGGTAAGGGGGAAACGGTGTCCTGTGTTTCAAGGGGCTCGTTCA
>NZ_SSOL01000027.1:0-42309 GCF_029871275.1 Pseudomonas sp. BN414 | reverse complement strand
GTACAGCGCGAAGCGCTGGCTGGATAGACCTAAACCGGTGTCCAGTTTTACTTGACCACTTCACGCTGCGAAACCGCTTTCTGGCACACCAGTGGTTGCGGGAACAGATCATCCAGGCGGTTTGAAACCTGTAGGAGCGAGCTTGCTCGCGAACCTTCTGAGCCCACCTTTCGCGAGCAAGCTCGCTCCTACACAAAGACCGCAAAGTGGTGGAGGCCCCGCTGGAGCTACCGGGCTACGAGATGGCCATGCTCTGACACGAACGCTCCCACCGAGACCCGGCGCACCAGTGGTTGAGGGAACAGATCATCCAGGCGGTTTGAGACTTGTAGGAGCGAGCTTGCTCGCGAACCTTCTGAGCCGACCTTTCGCGAGCAAGCTCGCTCCTACACGAAGTCCGCATTGAAGGCACAGAGCAGCGGCGGTGCACGGACAGCCCCCTCTCCCGCTGGGGTGAAGAGGCACGCTTTCGGAAGCACCGCTTCCGGTGCCGATGAACGCCTGAGCGCGAAGCGATCAGGCTGGGGCGCAAAGCGGGGTTGGGGTGAGGGGGCAGGCCGGCTCGGTGCCTGCCTATTTCGCGAATGAATTCGCTCCCACAAGGGAATGTGGTGCAGGAATGTCAGAAACAACAACGGGAGCCCTAAGGCTCCCGTCGAGGTGAATCATCAGTGCGGCTGGTTCAGGGTCAGGCGCATTTGGCGGTTCACATCCTTGTACAGCAGGTAGCGGAAGCGACCAGGGCCACCGGAGTAGCAGGCTTGCGGGCAGAAGGCGCGCAGCCACATGAAGTCGCCGGCTTCCACTTCGACCCAGTCCTGGTTCAGGCGATAAACCGCCTTGCCTTCCAGCACGTACAGGCCGTGTTCCATCACGTGGGTTTCAGCGAAGGGAATCACGCCGCCCGGCTCGAAGTTGACGATGTTGACGTGCATGTCATGACGCATGTCGGCCATGTCGACGAAGCGGGTGGTGCTCCAGCGGCCTTCTGTATCCGGCATCACCTTCGGCTCGATGTCCTGCTCGTTGGTGACGAAGGCTTCCGGCAGCGGTACGCCGTCGACTTTCTGGTAGTGCTTGCGAATCCAGTGGAAGCGGGTGTGCTGACCGGAGGTGTTGCGCACCTTGTAGTCGGCACCCGGCGGAATGAAGGCGTAGCCGCCCGGCAGCATGGTGTGGACCTGGCCTTGCAGGGTCAGGGTCAGCTCGCCTTCCACGATGAACAGCACCGCTTCGGCATTGACGTCCTGCTCGGGCTTGTCGCTGCCGCCATTGGGGGCGAGTTCGACGATGTACTGGGAGAAGGTTTCGGCGAAACCGGACAGCGGGCGGGCGATGACCCACATGCGCATGTTGTCCCAGAAGGGCAGGTGGCTGGTGACGATGTCACGCATCACGCCCTTGGGGATAACGGCATAGGCTTCGGTGAACATCGCGCGGTCGGTGAGCAGCTCGGTCTGTGCCGGGTGCCCGCCGTGCGGCGCGTAATAGGTGGATTTGGACATGGGGCATTTCCTCATTGTTGTCATGCTGCCTGGCGCGCATGGCGCCGAGGCGACAAACCGTGCAGATCGGTGCGCCAGGGGGAGGGCGCGGCCGTCGCTGAAAGCCACGATATCCAGCGGCGATTTCATGCACAAATTAAATGTTGGAATCCGCCGTATTCATTTTTCGAATGTGAGTGCGGCTGACGCTCAGCCCCGAGTGTCCTGGGCCAGGACCCGTGTCAGTACGCGCGCGAGCTCCTGCACCATCGGGTCCGCGGCAGGGCGATGGAGCAGGGCCACTTCGAACATATCCACAGCGGGTAGACCGGTGTTCTTCGGCACCACCGCGTGGCCTGCCGTGACCGCGCGCAGGGGCAGCAGGCCGATGCCCATGCCGTCGGCGATGGCCGACTGAATGCCGGAGAGGCTCGAACTGGTGAAGCTGATGTGCCAGCGGCGGCCCACGGATTCGAGGGCGCTGATCATCTCGTCGCGGTACACCCCGCGTGGCGGGAAGGTGACGATCGGCAGCGGGTCGAGGTCGATGCAGGGGTTGTTGGCGCTGTCCACCCAGCGCGTCTTCTCCGGCCAGCAGGCCACCGCCTCGCGGCTGTTCTGGCGCTGTTTGAGCAGCACCAGATCCAGTTCGCCACGGTCGTAGCTGGCACTGAGGTCGCGGCTGAGACCGCTGGTGACCTCCAGTTTCACTTGCGGGTAGCGCCGGTTGAAGGCAGCCAGTTGCTCGGTGGTGCGCCCGGTCGCGAAGTCGTCCGGCACGCCGATGCGTACGGTCAGCGCCACGGTGGCACCGGAGAGCGCCTCGGCCATTTCGTCATTGAGGGCCAGCAGGCGTCGTGCATAACCCAGCAAGGTGTCGCCAGCATCGGTGGGCAGCACATCGCGGTTGCCGCGTTCCAGCAGGCGATGCCCGGCCATTTCTTCCAGACGGCGAATCTTCTGGCTGATGGTGGATTGGGTCGAATGCAGGCGGGTGGCGGCGGTGGTGAAACTGCCGCAGTCGGCCACCGTGACGATAGCTCTCAGCAGGTCGAGGTCGAACAGGCGGCTATTCGATTTCTCACTTTCACTCATGGCGGTATCGGATTTGTGAATGATTATTCAGCTTTTAGCAGCTCACCTTCGTCCCGGCAATCCAGCCTGCAGCCTGCATTGAGTGCCCGGAACGATCAGGCCTGGGGCACCGCAGTGCCCCAGGCCTGGGGCACCGCAGTGCCCCAGGCCTGGGTTGCGGCTAGCTCAGCGGGATTCGATCCTGCTCAGCGAGTGGCCGCGACAAAGATGGAGGCGGCGAGCAATCCCAGGTCCTTGAGGAGGAACTGGCCGGGCGCAACGCTGATGCCTGGGAATCCGACGCTGGGCTCGATCACACCGGGGGTCGAGAACATGAAGCTCAGCGTGGTGAAGAACAGCCCGGCGGAAAGGGCACCACCCACCAGCGAAAACTTCGGCGACAGCAAGCGTCCCGCAATCAGAAGGCCAATGGACACTTCGAGGAACCCGAGCAGGGTGGAGAAGGTCCGCACGCTGAACAGGTCATAGAGCCAGCCCAGCAGCGGGCTGTTGCTCACGAGCGGGACCAATCCTTCTGCTTCGTACTGGGTGAATTTCATGCCGCCGAACCAGAAGTAAATGACGGCGAGGGCGAAGTAGGTGCCGTAGATTCCGACAGCGGTGGTGTAGGACCCGAGCGACAGTCTGTTGGTTTGGGCGTGGCTGGCTTGGCTGGTGATATCGAGCGTTTTCATGATCTGGCTTCCCGTAACTTGGCTAAGGGTGTCCCGGCAATCTGGTTGAGCGGCCATGGGACAAGGGTTCAACGTGCAACCTGCGTGGGAACGACCGAGTGCTCGTTCCGCGCCCCTCACGCCAGGGGCCATCAGTTTCCGATGAGTCATCTCCTCCTGATCCCACGCGGTTTGCGTTGGGCGTGGAGAGAGTGTTGCCGGGTACGCCAAGCGTTTGGGTACAGAACGTATGAGGTTTGGTGCAGATCGTCTAAAGCGAGCGGGAATCCCCTGCCGGCCGCGACGCTGGCGCAGTGCCCAGCCCTGGGCTTCGCTTTCCGATAAGGGGACCGGCAGATCGGTCCGGCCTTGAGAGGAGCATTGCCATGAGCGGGCATAGCGAACTGCTGGAGCGGGTACTGGTGGCGCATGGCGGACGCGAGCGTTGGAATGCGTTCACCCGGGTGGATGCCAGCATCGTGACGGGCGGTTCGCTCTGGGGCATGAAGGGGCTGACGCAGGACAGCGAACCGCGCCGCATGACCGTCTGGTTGCATGAGCAGAGGGCCTCGGTGATGCCGTTTGGCGCGCCTAATCAGCGCACGGCATACACGCCCGGCCGGATTGCGATCGAAACCACCGATGGGCAGTTGCGGGCGGAACGGCTCGACCCACGGGCGTCGTTCCAGGGCCATGGGGAGACAACGCCCTGGGACCCGCTTCACCGCGCCTACTTCAACGGCTACGCGCTGTGGTCATACCTGACCATGCCGTTTCTCTTCACGCTGCCGGGTGTGAAGGTTGAAGAGGTCGCGCCCTGGGATGAGAACGGTCAGCCATGGCGGCGTTTGCGGGTGCACTTTCCAGAGGACGTCGCGACGCATTGCCCGCTACAGGACTTCTATTTCGGCGAGGACTTTCTCCTGCGCCGCCATGACTACAGCGTCGACGTGAGTGGCGGATTGCCCGCCGCCCAGTACGTCCACGATTACATCGAGGCCCAGGGGCTGCGCGTGCCGGGCAAGCGACGGGCGTACCGCCGCGATGCGAATAACCACGCCATCGAAGCGCAGCTGCTGGTCGCCATCGATATCAGCGAACTGCATTACTCATGAGAAATCGATGCTCTGGTCCCAGGGGTCGCTGCTCTTGCCGCGTCTGTTGACTTGCCGGCGGTCCTCCTCGAAGCGGATGGTCTCGCGGCGATCCCCCGTCTTTCGCCGATCACCGCCTTGACGTGTTTCGATCTGGAACTTCGCCTTGCCCCGGGCGGAGGGTTCCGAGGGATCGATGGGCTTCATGCTGAGCTTGTCGAGGTTCGGTTTGTCGTTCGTATTCATCGCTTCACTCCGGTGGGACGCCAACTACCAGAGGGTAGATCGGGGATCGGCCCCACACTTGGGGGATGGAATGAACGGGCGATTGGGGCGCCTATTCGTTGCCTGATTCGCTCCAGTCGACATCGTGCTCGCCGAGGTATGCATCGACTGCCGACCCTACTGTCGGGTGGAACACCTCGGTCCCGATCTCATCCAGTACGCCCAGGCGGTGCATCTTGTCCTTGACCGGGTCCTTCATCTCGGCAAAACGCAGCTCGATCCCCCCTTTGCTTAGCCTCCGCTCCAGCTCCACCAGCATGTCCGCCGAGGTGACGTCGACGCTGGTGACGGGTTCGGCAGCCACCACCACGCGGCGAACCGGAGTGGGTGACTGGGCGATAGCTTCTTCTATGCAGCGCTGGAACTGCTCGGCGTTGGCAAAGAACAGCGGCGCATCCCAGCGGAACAGCAACAACCCCGGCACCTGTCGCGCATCTGGATAGCGCGAGATGTCGTGGTAGCCACGGATGCCCTTCACGCGGCCAAGGATCGCGTGATGAGGGCGCCAGCCGTCCCAGAGAAATTCGATCACCGCAATCAGCACAGCCAGGCCGATGCCGGGGACCGCACCGAGCACGACCACGCCTATCAGGCAAACGATGGACAGCCAGAACTCCCAGCGCTGGATGCGGTGGATACGGCGAAGATCTCTGAGTTCGAACAGCCCGATGGCGGAAGCAATGACCACGGCCGCGAGCGCGCTTTCCGGCAGGTGCTGCAACAAGTTGGGGCCGAGTAGCAACAGCAGCGACACGCCAAGGGCGCCAAATACGCCCGTCAGTTGGGATTTGGCACCTGCAGACTCGGCTACGGGCGTGCGTGAGGAACTACTGCTGATGGGAATTCCCTGGAACAGTCCGGTCGCCAGGTTCGCCACGCCCAGGCCGATCATTTCCTGGTTCGGGTTCACGCGGGTCTTGGTTTTTGCCGCGTAGGTACGAGAAAGCACGCTGGTATCGGCGAAGGCGACCAGGGCCACGGCGAAGCCGCCGATCAGCACGGCGGTCAGGTCTTTCATCTCGATGAGCGGCAGGGCGAAGCTCGGTAATCCCTGGGGTACCTCACCGACCACCTTCACGCCGTGGCTGGCTTCCAGGCCGAATGCACCCACTACCAGGGTGGCCGCCACGACCGCAATGAGAATGCCGGGTACGCGCTCGAAGCGTTTGAGCAACAGAATGACGACCAGGCTGCCGGCGCCCACCGCAAAGGCGTACCAATTGGCCTTGCCGTCGAACAGCGCCTGGAACAGCCTCACCACATCACGCAGCGGACCGGCACTTTCAATGGAGATACCGAACAGCTTCGGCGTCTGGCTTATCAACACCGTCAGTGCGATGCCGTTCATGTAGCCGTAGCGAATCGGCTTGGACAGCAATTCCGTCACGAACCCGAGCCGCAACAGGCCCGCACCGATGCAGACCACGCCTGACACCAGCGCCATGGCACTGGCCAGGACGATGGCGCGCTGCGGGTCGCCTCCAGAGAGCGGCAGCACGACCGCAAGAATGATAGCGACCAGTGCCGAGTCCGGCCCGAGCACCATGTAGCGGCTGGGGCCGAACAGCGCATAGGCGAGCAGGGGAACGATGGTGGCGTACAGGCCGTAGATACCGGGAACGCCCGAGGCCTCGGCATAGGCAATGCCGACGGGAATCAGCATGGCCGTGAGGACCAGGCCGGCCAGCAGGTCCCGCGGAAGCCAGCCAGGTTGGTAGTCGTGCAGGAGCTGCAATCCCGGCACCCAGCGCCGCCATCCAGTGGGCGCAGGAGCCGGGGTGCCCGGCGGTGGCTCTGGCGCAGCAGTCTTGCTGGATGGGGGCTGGTTCATGAACCGCTCCTGTTTCGTGTTGGCCCGATGGCGTAAAGCGACATGTCACGCATGCAAAGGTAGACCCGGGGGAGCAGTCGCACCTGACGGCGCGATGGGCAGTGCCTAGACTCATCAGGCACACGCCTCGTCGTATCCGCGGCGGGTAGTCTGGCGTGCCGTCGTCACTACAACCGGCCCATACCGGGAGGAGGCGGGCGTGAACAAGCATCCAATGGCTGGCATCTCGCGGCGGCATTTTCTCGGCGGCGGCGTGGTGCTGCTGGGTGGCGGATTGCTGGCAAGGTCCGCCTTCGCCCAGCAAGCCTGCTCGGTGACCCAAGGCGATATTCTCGGCCCGTACTACCGCTTCGGTGCGCCGTTCCAGTCGCGGCTGGCCGGGCCCGAGGAACCGGGTGAGCGTCTGGTGGTGACGGGCACCGTGCTCAGCTCCGATTGCCGCACGCCCGTCCCGAACGCGCTGGTGGAGGTCTGGCAGGCCAACGGTGCAGGCCTGTACGACACCGAAACCCCCGGCAACTACACCGACAAGGGCAACTTCAAGTTGCGCGGCATGCTCTACACCGACGAACAGGGCAAGTATCGCATCGAGACCGTCATGCCTGGCCGCTACCCCGTTCCGCCGAATCTGCCGGGGCTGGAAAAGTACGGCGGGATCATGCGCCCCGCCCATATCCACTTCCGGATCATGGAGGCGCTCCATGTGCCGGTCACGCTACAGCTCTACTTCAAGGGCGACCCCTTCATCGCCGACGATCCGTGGGCCCATGATCGCTTCACCAACACCATCGAGTTGGAGCAGGACGGTGAGTTGCGCAGGGGCCTGTTCGATATCGTGCTGGCCCGCGGCTTCGGCTGAGTCATGCCCCAGTTGCAGGCGATACTGCTCGATATCAGCGGTGTGCTGTGCGATGGCGAACAGCCCATTCCTGGCGCCGTGCAGGCCGTGCGCCAGTTGCAGGACAGAGGCTACCCCCTGCGGCTGATCACCAATACCTCGCGCCAGGGCCTGACCACCATCCAAAGACAACTCAAGGCCATGGGCTTCGAGGTGCAGCCGGAGCAATTCTTCACTGCGCCCAGGGCCGTGCGTCGTTACCTGCAGGACCACGGGCTGCGCCCGTTCTGCCTGATCCATCCGGGGCTGGAAGAGGAATTCGCCCAATGGCTCGATCAGGCAGACCCGGATGCCGTGGTCGTGGGTGATGCAGAAATGCGCTTCGACTATGAACACCTGAACCGCGCCTTCCAGTTGCTGATTGGCGGCGCGCCCCTGATCTGCATGGGCGACAACCGCTACTTCCGTGCCCAGGGCGCCTTGCATCTGGATGCCGGGCCTTTCGTGCGGGCCCTCGAATACGCCGCAGGCACCACGGCGCTGGTGCTGGGTAAGCCATCTGCGGACTTCTTCGCCAGCGCGCTGGACGATATGGGCGTGCGTGCCGATCAGGCGTTGATGATTGGTGACGATGTGGTGGCTGACATCATCGGTGCCCAGGCTGCTGGCCTGCACGCTTGTCTGGTGCGAACTGGCAAGTATCGGCAAGGGGATGAGTCCCAAGCTCCGGAGGCCCTGGTGGCCGCCGACCTGGCGGAGGCAGTGGCGCGGTATTGCTGAGCGGCGGGTTGGGCCTTGCTATCACGGAGCTACCGGTCGGAATACCTATTCATTCATTCCGGGTAATAGGTCAGAAAATTCATGAAGTAAGGTGCGATCCCGGTGCTGAGCGCTTTGCGTGATCTGGCCAGGCGAACGAAGGTTCTGGAGGAACTCCATCACCCTCGACGCGATGGGTTTCGTGCCTCAACCCATCCTACGTGGAGCCTGATCAGACTTTGGACGTAGGTTGGCGCGGGCGGCGTTCCGCTAGAGCGAAGCGAGACCCAACGTGAGCACCTGATGTGTTGGATCGAAGAAACCGTCGCGGGCTGTCACACAATTACGTAAACGTCGCGCTCGAACTCGAGTAGCTTTACGCCGTTTATGTAATCGAGAGTTGAACAATGGATATCTTCGACCGTTTGAAGGCCGCCGCGCCTGCCGACTGGAAGAGCTATGTAGATCATGCATTCGTGCGCCAGATGGCAGCCGGGACGCTGCCGCAAGCTGCCTTTCAGACGTATCTGGTGCAGGACTATCTGTTCCTGATCCAGTTCGCCCGGGCCTGGGCACTGGCCGCCTACAAGAGCCGCACTCCGGCGGATATTCGGGCGGCGCAGGCGGGGCTGGCGGCCATCCTCGACGAGACCGACCTGCATGTGCGGTTGTGCGCGCGGTGGGGGCTTTCGCAGGAAGACATCGAGTCGGCGCCGGAGCACCAGGCGACCGTGGCGTATACCCGCTTCGTACTGGATTGCGGCGCTGCAGGAGACCTGCTGGAACTGCACGTGGCCCTGGCACCCTGCGTGATCGGCTATGCCGAGATCGGCCGCAACCTGACGCCCGACGGCGTTGCAGCGCTGGGTGATCATCCCTATCGCGAGTGGATTGGCGAGTACGCAGGCGAGGCGTATCAGGGCGTGGCCGCAGCGGCGCGCAAACACCTCGATGACCTGGCGGCGCGCAGCATGACGGAGCGTCGTTTCGAGGAACTGGTAGACGTATTCGCGAAGGCATCGCGCCTGGAAGCGGACTTCTGGCAGATGGGCTTGGCAAGCGCGCAAGCCTGATCAGAGATATGGCAGCCACTGATGCGGCTGCCATCCAGGCAGCTTCAATCGTCTCTGACGAACCTCTCCCGAAACCTGTCGTGAAATGAAAAGTGCCTGACAGCCAAAGCGAAGTCGGGACGAACCGTCATTCCTAGGATCTTGAGCACCAGGCCGGAGCTGCATCACGCAGCAACCTCGCCTCTGCACACCAGTGTCCCTTGGCGCCTGTCGAGGCCGGGATTCCCTGGTTCCCACAATCCGCAGCGTTGCTCGAATCAGGAATACAGATGCGCCAGAACTTGCCGATCACCCAACGGGAGCGCAGCGTTCCCGATCACCAGCATCTGACTTCGGCCACCGATTGCCGCGGCATCATCACCTACTGCAATGACGAGTTCTCCGCTGTCAGCGGCTTCAGCCGCGAGCAGCTGATCGGCAGCCCACACAACCTGATACGCCACCCGGACATGCCCGAACAGGTGTTCGGGCAAATGTGGGACTACCTCAAGGCTGGCAAAAGCTGGATGGGCATCGTCAAGAACCGCTGCAGCAATGGCGATTTCTATTGGGTCAACGCCTATGTCACGCCGATTCTCGAGGCGGGGCAGGTGGTGGGTTACGAGTCGGTGAGGACCCGTCCTGACGCCAGGCAGGTGCGCCGCGCCGAGCGGCTTTATGCGCGACTCAATCGCGGGCGGGCGGCAAATTCCCCGGGAGAGCGACTGGGCGTGGCTGCGCGCTTCTTGCTGCTGCCAGTGCTCGGCGCGCTGCTGGGCACGACCCTGTACGCCAACGGGCATGCGGGGTTCGGCATCGCCAGCGCGCTGCTGCTTACCTTCGCGCAAACCCTGGCCACCCTGGGTTTTGTGAAGCGTGCCTTATCGCGGGTGGCACAGGCCGCGCCCAAGGCTTTCGCCAGTGACTTGGTGGCCCGCACCTATACCGATGACACCGGTGCTGTGGCCAGCTTGCAGCTGGCGCTGATCAGCGAGGGCGCGCGGATTCGTTCCGCGCTTTGTCGGCTAGGCGATTTTGCTGACCTGACCGGGTGTTTCTATCAATCCCAGCTCAGCGCGCCGCCGGTCTGGTATTCAATAACGCGAGTTTCGAAGAAGTTCTTCTCTTTCTTCAGGTCCATGATTTCGGACATCCACGGGAACGGGTTGCTGGTGCCCGGGTATTCCTCTTTCAGGCCGATCTGGGTCAGGCGGCGGTTGGCGATGAATTTGAGGTAGTCCTCCATCATCGCGGCGTTCATGCCCAGTACGCCGCGCGGCATGGTGTCGCGAGCGTATTCGATTTCCAGCTGGGTGCCCTGCAGGATCATCTGGGTGGCTTCGTCCTTCATCTGGGCATCCCACAGGTGCGGGTTCTCGATCTTGATCTGGTTGATCACGTCGATGCCGAAGTTCAGGTGCATGGATTCGTCGCGCAGGATGTACTGGAACTGCTCGGCAGTGCCGGTCATCTTGTTGCGGCGGCCCATGGAGAGGATCTGGGTGAAGCCGCAGTAGAAGAAGATGCCTTCCAGTACGCAGTAGTAGGCGATCAGGTTGCGCAGGAACTGGCGGTCGGTTTCCGGGGTGCCGGTTTCGAACTTGGGATCGGAGATCGAGCGGGTGTACTTCAGGCCCCAGGACGCTTTCTTCGCGACCGAAGGAATCTCGTGGTACATGTTGAAGATCTCGCCTTCATCCATGCCCAACGACTCGATGCAGTACTGGTAGGCGTGGGTGTGGATCGCCTCTTCGAAGGCCTGGCGCAGGATGTACTGGCGGCACTCGGGGTTGGTGATCAGGCGGTACACGGCCAGCACCAGGTTGTTGGCAACCAGGGAGTCGGCGGTGGAGAAGAAGCCGAGGTTGCGCATCACGATGCGGCGCTCGTCTTCGCTGAGGCCGTCCTTGCTCTTCCACAGGGCAATGTCGGCGTTCATGTTCACTTCCTGCGGCATCCAGTGGTTGGCGCAACCATCCAGATACTTCTGCCAGGCCCAGTCGTACTTGAAGGGTACGAGCTGGTTGAGGTCGGCGCGGGCGTTGATCATCTGCTTGTCGCCAACTTGCACGCGCGCGGCGGAGCCTTCGAGGTCGTCCAGGCCTTCCTGAATGTCGAGGGCGTCCAGGGCCTTCTTGGCGCGGGCTACGGCGTCGGAGTCGTCGGCCGATACGGCGCGGGCGTCTTCAACGGAGCCGGCGGCTTCGTCGTCGAGCTTGTCGATGGTCTTGGCTGCGGCCTGGGCAACGGCGGATGCTGCCTTGGCTTCGGTGGGGTCTTCTTTGTCGAATTCGTCCCAGCTGAGCATTGTTCCTCTCCTGGTCTGCGGGCCGGTCTGTGCCGGCCTGGGTGTTTGGGTGCGTGGATGGATGCACGCGAAAGCGTTGGATCAAGGACGGGGCGGTGGGCTGCCCTGGCCTGTGCACACCCGGTTTGTGGGTGTGATTGTTCGGATATCGGTGCTGCCTTTTTTACCCTCTCCCCCGGCCCCTCTCCCGCAAGCGGGAGAGGGGAGGGAAGAGCCCTCTCCCTAAGGAGAGGGGGAAGCGGCCTTATTGGCAGGCTTCGCAGTCCGGGTTATCGATGGAGCACGCGCTCGGTACCGGAGCCGGTGCCGGCGCTGCAGCCGGGGCGGCTTGCAGGGTGTCGCTGCCACCTGCCGATACGGCGTTCAGCTTGCCGGTGTTGATGGTCGACTTCTCGGTGCTGGTGGCGGCCAGGGCGCGGAGGTAGTAGGTGGTTTTCAGGCCACGGTACCAAGCCATGCGGTAGGTCACGTCCAGTTTCTTGCCCGAAGCGCCGGCGATGTAGAGGTTCAGGGACTGGGCCTGATCGATCCACTTCTGACGGCGGCTGGCTGCGTCGACGATCCACTTGGTCTCGACTTCGAAGGCGGTGGCGTACAGGTCTTTCAGGTCTTGCGGGATGCGCTCGATCTGCTGCACGGAGCCGTCGTAGTACTTCAGGTCGTTGACCATGACCGGGTCCCACAGGCCACGGGCTTTGAGGTCGTGTACCAGGTAGGGGTTGATCACGGTGAACTCGCCGGAGAGGTTCGATTTCACGTAGAGGTTCTGGTAGGTCGGCTCGATGGACTGCGATACGCCGGTGATGTTGGCGATGGTCGCGGTCGGCGCAATGGCCATGATGTTCGAGTTACGGATGCCTTTCTGTACGCGGGCACGTACCGGAGCCCAGTCGAGGGATTCGGTCAGGTCGACGTCGATGTACTTCTGGCCACGGGCTTCGATCAGGATCTGCTGGGAGTCCAGCGGCAGGATGCCTTTGGACCACAGGGAACCATCGAAGGTCTCGTAGGCGCCGCGCTCGTCGGCCAGGTCACAGGAAGCCTGGATGGCGAAGTAGCTCACCGCTTCCATGGACTTGTCGGCGAACTCGATGGCCGCGTCGGAGCCGTAGGCGATGTGCTGCAGGTACAGAGCGTCCTGGAAGCCCATGATGCCGAGACCGACCGGACGGTGCTTGAGGTTCGAGTTGCGAGCCTGCGGAACCGAGTAGTAGTTGATGTCGATAACGTTATCGAGCATGCGTACTGCGGTCTTGACGGTCTTCTCGAGCTTGGCGGTGTCCAGCTTGCCATCGACGATGTGGTTGACCAGGTTGACCGAGCCCAGGTTGCAGACCGCGATCTCGTCCTTGTTGGTGTTCAGGGTGATCTCGGTGCACAGGTTGGAGCTGTGGACCACGCCCACGTGCTGCTGCGGGCTGCGCAGGTTGCACGGGTCCTTGAAGGTCAGCCACGGGTGGCCGGTCTCGAAGAGCATCGAGAGCATCTTGCGCCACAGGTCTTTGGCCTGGATGGTCTTGAACAGCTTGATCTTGCCGTACTGGGTCAGGGCTTCGTAGTACTCGTAGCGCTCTTCGAAGGCCTTGCCGGTCAGGTCGTGCAGGTCCGGTACTTCGGACGGCGAGAACAGGGTCCACTGGCCATCGTCGAACACGCGCTTCATGAACAGGTCCGGAATCCAGTTCGCGGTGTTCATATCGTGGGTACGGCGGCGGTCGTCACCGGTGTTCTTGCGCAGCTCGATGAACTCTTCGATGTCCATGTGCCAGGTTTCCAGGTAGGCACAGACAGCGCCCTTGCGCTTGCCACCCTGGTTAACGGCGACGGCGGTGTCGTTCACCACTTTCAGGAACGGAACCACGCCCTGGGATTTGCCGTTGGTGCCCTTGATGTAGGAGCCCAGCGCACGGACCGGGGTCCAGTCGTTGCCCAGGCCACCGGCGAATTTCGACAGCATGGCGTTGTCGTGGATCGCGTTGTAGATGCCCGACAGGTCGTCCGGCACGGTGGTCAGGTAGCAGGACGACAGCTGCGGACGCAGGGTGCCGGCGTTGAACAGGGTCGGGGTCGACGACATGTAGTCGAAGGAGGACAGCAGGTTGTAGAACTCGATGGCGCGTTCTTCTTTCTGCTTCTCTTCGATGGCCAGGCCCATGGCCACGCGCATGAAGAAGACCTGCGGCAGTTCGAAGCGGATGCCGTCCTTGTGGATGAAGTAGCGGTCGTACAGGGTCTGCAGGCCGAGGTAGGTGAACTGCTGGTCACGCTCGTGGTTGATGGCCTTGCCCAGTTTTTCCAGGTCGAAGGTCTTCAGTTGCGGGTCGAGCAGTTCGAACTCGACGCCTTTTTCCACGTAGGCCGGCAGGGCCTTGGCGTAGAGGTCGGCCATCTCGTGGTGAGTGGCGCTCTCGGCAACACCGAGGAAGCCCAGCGCTTCGGCGCGCAGGGTGTCCATCAGCAGGCGGGCGGTGACGTAGGAGTAGTTCGGCTCGCGCTCTACCAGGGTACGGGCAGTCATCACCAGGGCGGTGTTGACGTCCTTCTCGGCTACGCCGTCGTAGAGGTTCTTCAGGGTTTCACGCTCGATCAGCGCGCCGTCGACTTCGGCCAGGGCTTCGCAGGCTTCGCTGATGATGGTGTTCAGGCGGCCCATGTCCAGCGGCTGCTGGCTACCATCGGCGCGGGTGATGCGGATGCTCGGGTGCGGCTGGGCGACGTCGCTGCCAGCGCCACGCTTGGAGCGCTCCTGGGCGCGGGATTCGCGGTAGATCACGTAGTCGCGGGCGACTTTCTGCTCGCCGGCGCGCATCAGGGCCAGTTCGACCTGGTCCTGGATTTCTTCGATGTGGATGGTGCCGCCGGAAGGCATGCGACGCTTGAAGGTCGCGGTGACCTGTTCGGTCAGGCGGGCGACGGTTTCATGGATACGCGAAGAAGCAGCGGCAGTACCGCCTTCCACTGCGAGGAACGCCTTGGTGATGGCAACGGTGATCTTGTCGTCGGTGTACGGGACGACGGTGCCGTTGCGTTTGATCACGCGCAGCTGGCCGGGCGCAGTGGCGGCCAGATCCTGATTGGAATCTGCTGCCTGCGGCGCTGCGGCCTGCGGGTTCTCGCGAGTGGTGTCGGTCTGCATGGGGTTCTCCATGTTCTGATTTATGTAAGGGCGCCCGAGTCGCCTTCATTCCTTTTCACAACGCGATACGCACGGCAATGCGCCGGACGCGAAACGTGGAGCTACGAGGCTGAAGGACAGGACTCAAGTGCCTTCCTGGCCCTACAAGTCAAACGTCACGGTGTTAAAGCGCCGTGACAAACACAATACCTAGTGGTGGGCGTTGTTCACGCCGCACCGGCTTCCGGCCCCCAGTCACGTTCTTTGTGTCCTGGGCCAGCACCATTCGCCTGGGGCGGATGGTGGGTGAATTACCGCAAGTTACGCACCGGTGGTCAGGCCCTGAAAAAGCCTTTAGCGCTTGATTCTAATTGTGTCCGGTGGTACGCCCTCACCCCAATATGTAGGGGCTGGGCTTGATGGGGGTACAAGATAATGCGCTGTTGGGGGTATTGCAAGGCGACCCACAACATCTAGCCTGTGGATAACTTGTGGGTGATTTGTGGGTGACTGCGGAGTAACGGAGGCAAAGGCCCGGTGGCTCTAGGCTCTGCCGTTCGTCGCCGCCGAAAGGACGTTTTTCGAGGTGCGGCGGCGCTGTCGATGGCGTCGCAAGCTAACACAATATCTTGTGTTTTCGTATCTGGTTGGCATGCGCTGTGCTATCGGTCCGGCATTGCTACAATGCGACCCTTTTCATGATGGTCTGGACGCTGTCTACGGGAGTGTGTGGTGGAGCAAGAAGCCTGGCGAATCCTCATAGTCGAAGACGATCAGCGTCTGGCCGATCTGACGCGCGAGTACCTGGAAGGCAACGGCCTGCAGGTGGCCATCGAGTCCGATGGCGGCCAGGCGGTGGCGCGCATTCTCAAGGAACGCCCCGATCTGGTGGTGCTGGACCTGATGCTCCCGGGCGAGGATGGCCTGTCCATCTGCCGCAAGCTGCGCGGCCAGTACGAGGGTCCGATCCTGATGCTCACCGCGCGCACCGATGACATGGACCAGATCCTCGGGTTGGAGCTCGGCGCCGACGACTACGTCTGCAAGCCGGTACGCCCGCGTGTGCTGTTGGCGCGCATCCGTGCGCTGTTGCGGCGCACCGAGGCGGTGGCCGAAGCACCTGTGGCGGAGAACCAGCGGCGTTTGGAGTTCGGCCCGCTGGTCATCGACAACGCCATGCGCGAGGCCTGGCTCAGTGAGCGCAGCATCGAGCTGACCAGCGCCGAGTTCGACCTGCTCTGGCTGCTGGCGGTGAACGCCGGCCGCATCCTGTCCCGCGAGGAGATCTTCAACTCTCTGCGCGGCATCGAGTACGACGGCCAGGATCGCTCCATCGACGTGCGCATTTCGCGTATCCGCCCGAAGATCGGCGACGACCCCATGCACCCGCGCCTGATCAAGACAGTGCGCAGCAAGGGCTATCTATTTGTAAGGGAGGCCGCCGAAGGCCTCTGACGGGCCGAGCGGCGGCCCGCTGCGTCCGGGCGACAGTCCATGAACTCGATCTTCCTGCGTATCTATGGCGGCATGCTGGTGACGCTGGTGCTGGTGGCGCTTCTCGGCGCGTTCACCATTCACCAGGTCAACGAGGTGCGCTCCGACCAGTACCGCGAGAGCCTCGCTCGCGGCACCTTCCGCCTGATGGCGGACAATCTCCAACCCATGAACGAAGTGGAGCGCCGCCGCGCGGTAGTGCTCTGGGGGCGCCTGCTGGGCATTCCCCTGAAACTGGAATCCATGGACGCCTCGAAGCTGGACAGCAGCGCGCGCAGCCGTCTGGTGCGTGGCCAGGTGCTGGTTGAGCAGACCGGTCCGCATGCCGCGCGGGTTTATGGCCTCATCAGCATGAGCGAACGCTTGCTGCTGACCGGCGAGGTGGAGCAGATCAGCGAGCAGTTGGCGCGGGCCACCGTCTATCTATTGATGGATGAACTGGTGCGTTTCCCGGTGAACGAGCAACCTCAGCGTCTGGCGTCGCTCAAGGAGAACAAGCAGTTCGGTTTCGACCTGCGCCTGATCCCGTTGAGGAGCGCCGATCTCGACATCGACCAGCGCCGCCGGGTGGATGAGGGCGATACGGTGATGGCCCTGGGCAAGGATGGCGATTCCATCCGTGTATTCGCCGGGATGGTGGATACGCCCTGGGTGCTGGAGATGGGCCCGCTGCACCAGATGAACCCTTATCCACCGCAGATGCTGGTGCTGATCGGCTTGCTTGGGTTGACCCTGATCGGCCTGACCGTCTACTTCCTGGTGCGGCAGCTGGAACATCGTTTGATGGGCCTGGAAAGCGCCGCCACCGACATCGCCCAGGGCAAGCTGGATGCGCGGGTGCCGGCCAGGGGCGCGGACTCAGTAGGACGTCTGGCGGCGGCGTTCAATGGCATGGCCGAGCAGTTGCAGCGCCTGTTGATGCTGCAGCGGGAGCTGATCCGTGCCGTATCCCACGAACTGCGCACTCCGGTGGCGCGGCTGCGTTTCGGTCTGGAAATGATCGCCGACGCCGAGAGCGAGGGTGCCCGGCGCAAGTACATGGATGGCATGGACAGCGACATCCAGGAGCTGGATAAGCTGGTGGACGAGATGTTGACCTACGCGCGCCTGGAACAGGGCTCGCCGGCCCTGCATTTCCAGCGTGTGGACCTGGATGCCCTGTTCGACCAGGTGATCGCCGAGCTTTCCCATTTGCGCGCCAATGTGCGTATCGAGCGCGGCCTGTGCCTGAACGTCGGCACTGATGGTGCCTGGGTCGAGGCTGAACCGCGCTACCTGCATCGCGCCCTGCAGAACTTGGTGAGCAACGCCATGCGCCATGCCGAGTCGCGGGTTCAGCTGAACTACCAGATCGGCCACAAGCGTTGCCGCATCGATGTCGAGGACGATGGCCCCGGCGTGCCGGAAAGCCAGTGGGAAAAGATCTTCAAACCCTTCATGCGCCTGGACGACAGCCGCACCCGCGCCTCCGGCGGTCATGGGCTGGGGCTATCCATCGTGCGACGCATCATCTATTGGCACGCCGGTCGCGCGCAGATCGGTCGCAGCGAGACGCTGGGTGGCGCGCGCTTCAGCCTGGTGTGGCCGCGGCGGCAGAGCGAGGCGGAGACGCTGTAACACTGCCCGTCTGGGCACATCTTGTGGGGGCGAATTCATTCGCGATGCAGTCCGAAGGGCTGCCCTGCAAGGTTGAATGGGGCAGCTGCGCTGCCCTAAGCGATTGAAATCGCCCCCACAGGGATTTCCACCAGCTTCAGGCCGCAACTGCCACCAGGCTCAGCAACCGACCCTGGAAGTCGCAATACCAACCTTCCAGCTCACTCCCGGTCTTCCACTCCGCCGACAAGTCGATCAGCAACCTCAGGCGCGCGCGGGCGTCATCGCAATCCAGCAGCTCCGCATCGTGGAAGTAGAAGCGCATTTGCACGATGGGGTAGAGGGCCTTGAACAGGCTTTCCTTGATGGAGAAGGTCAGGGTGATGCGCCGGGCCTGCTGGTCGGGCGTGAGGCCGTCCATTCGTTGCAGTTCGGCGGGGGTGAGGATTTCTTCCGCCAGGCGCAGGGCGCGTTCGGCGGAGATGGGTTCTTCCAGGTCGAGGCCGAGGCCGCGCCATTGCTTGTCATGGGCGACCAGGGCGGTGGCCAGGCCGTGGCTGTGACTGATGGAACCGGTGATACCGGCCGGCCAGACCGGTGCACGGTCTTCCCCGAGGGCGGGCACATCGGCGCGGCCGGTCAGGGCGAGGAGGGCCGCGCGGGCGCAGAGGCGGCCAGCGAGGAATTCCGTCTGACGTTTGGCCACCGAGCGCTGGATATTGGCCGGCGCGGCAATGGCGCTGCGCGGAAAGTCGTCGGCGCCGAGCAGGGCCGGATCGAAGCGGCAGGAACGCATGACCACGCCCGGCAGGGCCTCAGGAAAGGGCCAGCTGGTGTCGAAAGGGCTGCAACAAGCGGGGTGGTTCGAAGTCATGGCGGCATTCTGCCCGGCGTCGTCAGAATCGGCCAGCGGAGCAGCCGTTTACATATGTTTGCAAATGGCAAACAAAGCGAAACGGAAGCTATGCCCCGGTTTTTGCCAGACTAGCCGGGCGTTTCTTCTGGAACGCAGGTGAGGTTGTAGTCTGGAAGCCTGGCAGTGCCGGTTCCGGACATTTTCTCTGAATTGAGTGCGGGAGCCCGGATGGGCTCCCGTTTTTTTTGCCCGCGATTCAGGGCGCGAGGGAAAGAGCCGCCTGACGGAAAGGGTCTCAGACAGGGTTAGAGGTTTCGTTCAGCTCAGGTTCAAGAAGGGTTCAGGAGCGGTTCAGTGGTCGATGGGCAATCTAGCCCCGAGTTCAGCAACTACTCGACCACTCGAAAAGGAATCACACCATGAACCGTACCTTCAGCCGTATCGCCCTTGCATCCGCCCTGGCGCTTGCCGCCGCCGGCGCCCAGGCCGCGGACAGTTTCGTCGGCCTGACCTGGGGTCAGACCAACAACAATATCCAGAAGTCCGATTCGCTGAACGCGAACCTGAACAACCCCGAACTGGACAAGGTCATCCACAAGACCGGCACCTGGGGTGTACGTGCCGGCCAGCAGACTGACGGCGGCCGCTACTACATGACCTACGAGAACTTCTCCGACACCGATAGCGGCTACAAGCTGCGTCAGCAGAACCTGCTCGGCAGCTACGACCTGTTCGTGCCGGTGGGTGACTACAACACCAAGCTGTTCGGCGGCGCGACCCTCGGCCTGGTCAAGCTGGAGCAGGAAAGCAAGGCCATGAGCCGCGACAGCAACATCAACTACGCTGCTGGTCTGCAGGCCGGTATTCTCCAGGACCTGAGCAAGAACGCGTCGATCGAGGCCGGCTACCGCTACCTGCGTACCAACGTCAGCACCGACATGGGCGAACACGGAGGTCCGCGCCTGGGCTCCCTGGACCTGCACAGCAGCGGCCAGGCCTACCTGGGCGCCAACTACAAGTTCTGATGCGTTCCATGCAACAGGCCGGGCATCTGCCCGGCCGCTTCTTTGAAAGGGAGATCGGCCCATGAAACTGCTGGTTGTGGAAGACGAGGCGCTGTTGCGTCATCACCTCTACACCCGCCTCGGCGAGCAGGGACACGTCGTGGATGCGGTGCCCGACGCCGAGGAAGCGCTGTATCGCGCTGCGGAATACAACCATGACCTGGCCGTGGTCGACCTCGGCCTGCCGGGCATGAGTGGGCTGGACCTGATCCGCCAGCTGCGCAGCCAGGGCAAGAGCTTCCCCATCCTCATTCTTACCGCCCGTGGCAACTGGCAGGACAAGGTCGAGGGGCTGGCTGCCGGGGCCGACGACTATGTGGTCAAGCCGTTCCAGTTCGAGGAGCTGGAGGCGCGCCTGAATGCGTTGCTGCGGCGCTCTTCGGGGTTCGTCCAATCGACGATAGAGGCGGGCCCGCTGCTGCTGGATCTGAACCGCAAGCAGGCACAGCTGGATGGCGAGCCGGTGGCGCTCACCGCCTACGAATACCGCATCCTCGAATACCTCATGCGTCATCACCAGCAGGTGGTGGCCAAGGAGCGGCTGATCGAGCAGCTGTATCCGAATGATGAAGAGCGCGATCCCAATGTGATCGAAGTGCTGGTGGGGCGCCTGCGCCGCAAGTTGGAGGGTGGCAGCGGATTCAAGCCGATCGACACCGTGCGTGGGCAGGGTTACCTGTTCACCGAGCGCTGCCGATGACCCATCGCTGGCGAGGCTTCTTCCACCCCACTGGGTGGTCGCTGCGTCTGCGACTGATGCTCGGTGCCGCGGCGATGGCGGTGCTGTTCATGCTGGCGCTGCTGCCGGCGCTGCGCGGGGCCTTCGTGATCGCCCTCGACCAGTCCATCGAACAGCGTCTGGCGGCCGATGCCAGTGCGCTGATCGCGGCGGCCCGGGTGGAGAACGGTCAGCTGGAGATGCCCGAAAAGCTGCCGAACGAGGAGTTCGACAACCTGGAAGCCAGCCAGCTGGGCTACATCTACGACAGCGAAGGCGTCCTGGTCTGGCAGTCGCTGTCTTCACGGGACGAGCAGGTGACCTACCGGCCGCGCTACGACGGCCAGGTCCACGAGTTTCTCCGGGTCGCCGATGCCAGGGGGCGCGAGTTCTTCGTCTACGACGTGGAGGTGGACCTGTTGCGCGGACAACGGGCTGCCTACAGCGTCGTCACCATGCAGCCGGTGAGCGACTACCAGTCCATGTACGACGGGTTCCTCAAGCAGCTCTATCTCTGGCTGGGGGGCGCGTTGCTGGTGCTGCTCGGGCTGCTCTGGTTCGGCCTGACCTGGGGCTTTCGCAGCCTGCGCGGCCTCAGTGCCGAGCTGGACCAGGTGGAATCCGGCAGCCGTGACAGCCTGAGTGACGAACACCCCCGCGAACTGCTGCGCCTGACCAAATCTCTCAACCGACTGCTGGACAGCGAACGCCGCCAGCGCGAGCGCTATCGCAACTCATTGGACGACCTTGCCCACAGCTTGAAGACGCCGCTCTCCGTGCTGCAGGGCGTCAGCGAGAACATCGCCGCCCGGCCGGACGACCGCGAGCAGGCGCGGGTCCTGCAAAGCCAGATCGAGCGCATGAGCCAGCAGATCAGCTACCAGCTGCAGCGAGCGTCACTGCGCAAGAGCGGCCTGGTACGCCATCGCGTGCACCTGGCGCCCTTGCTGGACACCCTCTGTGATGCGCTGGACAAGGTCTACCGCGAGAAGCGCGTGCGGGTGGAGCGGGATTTCGACAGGGACCTGATGATCCCCATGGAGCAGGGCGCCTTGTTGGAGATGCTTGGCAACCTGCTGGAGAACGCCTTCCGTCTGTGCCTGGGGGTTATCCGTGTCAGCGCCCAGGTGCGCGACGGCCATTGCGAACTCAAGGTGGAAGACGACGGCCCCGGCGTACCAATGGATCAGCGCGAACGCATCCTCAAGCGCGGCGAACGCATGGACGCCCAACATCCGGGGCAAGGTATCGGCACAGCGGTGGTCAAGGACATCATCGAAAGCTACGACGGCGAACTTTTCCTGGAAGAGTCTCCGCTGGGTGGGGCGGAGTTCAGGATTCGGTTTCCGTTGATTTGATCCCTGTTGGTGTCCGCATGCCTTGTGGGGGCGAATTCATTCGCGATGGGCAGCGCAGCTGCCCCATGGGCCGGCAGGGCAGACCTTCGGCCTGCATAGCGAATGAATTCGCCCCCACAGGATTGTTCCTGCCTGAGTACCCAGGCGAGATTCAAGCCTCCTGCGCCCGATAAACCCCCGGCGTCAGCCCGGTCCACTTCTTGAACGCCCGATGGAATGCCGAGGGTTCGGAGAAACCGAGCTGCTCGGCGATGTCCTGGATCGAGAGCTCATCCCGGCCGAGGTGGTAGATGGCCAGGTCGCGGCGCAGGTGGTCCTTCAGCTCCTGGAAGCTCGAACCTTCTTCCCTCAGATGCCGGCGCAGGGTCTGCGGACTGATGTGCAGGTGCTGGGCGACTGCTTCCAGGTCTGGCCAGGTGCGGCAGTCGCGGCCGAGCAGGCGGCGGATCTGGCTGGTGAGGCTGTCGCCGCCGTCGGGGCGGGCCAGCAGATCGGCCGGGGAGTGTTCGAGGAAGTGCTTGAGGGTGCGTTCATCCTGCAGCAGCGGCATCGCCAGGTAGCGCGAATGGAAGCGCAGGCTGATGCGTGGCGTCTCGAAGTGGCGGCTGGTGGGGAAGAGCAGTTCGTATTCGGCGGCGTGGGCCGGCTTGGCGTAGCTGAAGGTGGCTTCCTCCAGCCGGATGCGCTGGCCGATCAGCCAGCTGCCGAGCCGATGCCAGATGACCAGCAGGCTTTCCACCAGGAAGTGGTCCGGGTCGCGGAGCAACGTGTCGTCCACCGTCAGGACGGCGAAGTCGCCTTCCCGTTCCAGCTGGATTCGCGGCGAATCGGGGAACAGCCCATAGAAAAGCGTGCCCCTGACCAGGGCCTTTTCCAGGCTGCGGCAATGGATGATGGCGTGGCACATCATGGCGAAGGTGCCGCGCTTGCTGGGTTGCCGGCCAAAGCCCATGTACTCGTCGTCGAGCGTTTCCCAGAGCACCTGCATCAGCCGCGCGAACTGCTCGGGCGCCACCCGTGCCCGTGGTTCGTCCAGCACGGCGGGCTGGATACCGGCGGCACGCAGCAAGGAGGTGCAGTCCACGCCGTGGCGCAGGGCGCCGCCCAGGGCGGCCCGGACGAAATGGCTGGCGATGGTGCGCTCGCGCATGAGGTTGATCCGTAGTCGGGGAGGCCGATGTTAGGGCGCGGCTGGAGGCGGCCACAAGGGCGCAAGTGGCGGAAATCCCCCTGGGGGCCTGGCGGAAATCCGCCCGATGGGGGCGTGGGATCAGGTTGGGTGTGTAGATAAGTTATTGAAATTAAAGGATTTATAAAAATTAGAAGACTTGGCACAGCGGCTGCTATGGAGACAGTGCCGTCCATTCGACTGGACCGCACAACAACAAAAGTCTCCCAGACAGGGAGATCCGTCGATCACAGTGACGCCAGGCCTTACGGAACAGGTCGGGATCACTTGAAAGGAACACTGCCATGTCCCGCCAACCGTTCTACAAGAGCCTGTACGTCCAGGTCATCGTCGCCATCGCCATCGGCATCCTGCTGGGGCACTTCTATCCAGAGACGGGCGTTGCGCTCAAACCCCTGGGTGACGGCTTCGTCAAACTGATCAAGATGGCCATCGCGCCCATCATCTTCTGCACAGTGGTCAGCGGCATCGCCGGCATGCAGGACATGAAGGCAGTGGGTAAGACCGGCGGCTACGCGCTGCTGTATTTCGAAATCGTTTCTACCGTTGCCCTGCTCATCGGCCTGGTAGTGGTCAACATCGTCCAGCCTGGCGTCGGCATGCATGTCGATCCGTCCACCCTGGACACCAAGGGCATTGCTGCCTTCGCTGCCGCCGGCGAACAGCAGAGCACCATTGCCTTCCTGCTCAACGTCATCCCCAGCACCATCGTCGGCGCCTTCGCCTCGGGTGACATCCTGCAGGTGCTGTTCTTCTCCGTGATCTTCGCCTTCGCCCTGCAACGCATGGGTGACCACGGCAAGCCGGTACTGGAGTTCATCGACCGCATCGCCCAGGTCATGTTCGGGATCATCAACATGATCATGAAGGTCGCGCCCATCGGTGCCTTCGGTGCCATGGCCTTCACCATCGGCCAGTACGGCGTGGGTTCTCTGGTGCAGCTCGGCCAACTGATGCTGTGCTTCTACATCACCTGCGTGTTCTTCATCCTGGTGGTCCTGGGCGGCATCGCCCGTGCCCACGGCTTCAGCATCCTGCGCTTCATCAAGTACATCCGCGAAGAACTGCTGATCGTGCTCGGCACCTCGTCGTCCGAGTCGGCCCTGCCGCGCATGCTGAACAAGATGGAAAAGCTGGGTGCCAAGAAGTCCGTGGTCGGCCTGGTTATCCCCACCGGCTATTCCTTCAACCTGGACGGCACCTCCATCTACCTGACCATGGCTGCGGTGTTCATCGCCCAGGCCACTGACACCACCATGGACATCACCCACCAGCTGACCCTGCTGGCCGTGCTGCTGATCGCCTCCAAGGGCGCCGCCGGTGTCACCGGTTCCGGCTTCATCGTGCTGGCCGCCACCCTGTCCGCCGTTGGCCACCTGCCGGTTGCCGGCCTGGCGCTGATTCTCGGGATCGACCGCTTCATGTCTGAAGCCCGCGCCCTGACCAACCTGATCGGCAACGGCGTTGCCACCATCGTGGTCGCCAAGTGGTGCAAACAGCTGGACGAAGACACCCTGCAGCGCGAGCTGGCTTCCGGCGGCAAGTCCGAAGCTCCAGCCGCTCCGCAGACCGCTGCCTGATCGACGACTGCTACAGCGTTCTCCTCCTGGTGAGGAGACTTTCTCAAGCCCGGCCCCCGTAGCCGGGCTTTTTTTTGCTGATCTGTGGGAGCGAGCTTGCTCGCGAAAGATCGCGCGCGGACTGTTCGCGAGCAAGCTCGCTCCTACAAGGGCTCGTTGTGCGCCGGCAAGCTGGCCGAATGCGTCAATGCCCCTGAGCGCTTGCGTCATTGAGGGGGCGAGCGGCTGGCGCCTAACCTGCGGCACGACTTCGGCCCAGGGAGGCAACCCCATGCAGCGCATTCATTTCGAGACCGAACACAATCTGTTCCGCGAGGCTTTCCGTGCCTTCCTGCAGAAGGAAGTGGTGCCCCATCAGGACGAGTGGGAAGCGGCCGGTGTGGTCGACCGCAGCGTGTGGAAGAAAGCGGGGGAGATGGGTTTCCTGCTGCCCTGGGCGGATGAGGAATACGGCGGCTCCGGGCTCAAGGACTTCCGCTACGAGCAGATCATGTGCGAGGAGCTGGCCTTCATCAACGAGCCGGGCTTCATGATCCCGCTGCATTCGGCCCTCTGCGGCCCCTATATCGCCGAGTATGGCAACGCCGAGCAGAAGGCGCGTTTCCTGCCGGGCATCATCCGCGGCGAAACCATCCTCGCGGTGGCCATGACCGAACCCTCCGCCGGTTCCGACCTGGCCGGCATGCGCACCACTGCGGTGGACAAGGGCGATCACTTCCTCCTCAACGGCTCCAAGGTGTTCATCTCCAACGGCCTGCTGGCGGACGTGGTGATCGTCGCCGCCAAGACGGACCCGGCGAACAAGCACGCCATGGGCCTGTTCCTGGTGGAGCGGGGCATGGAAGGCTTCGAGCGCGGCCGCAACCTGAAGAAGCTGGGCATGAAGAGCCAGGACACCGCCGAGCTGTTCTTCAATAACGTCAAGGTGCCGAAGGAAAACCTGCTGGGCGATGCCAAGGGAGGCTTCTTCTACCTGATGAACATGCTCGCCCAGGAGCGTCTGACCAACGCCTGCGGCGCAGTGGCCGGCGCTGAGGCCGCGCTGCTCACCACCATCGACTACGTGAAGGAGCGCAAGGCCTTCGACCGTCCCGTGGCGCACTTCCAGAACACCCGTTTCAAGCTCGCCGAGATGCGCACCCAGATCGACGTTGCCCAGGTGTTCACCGATCGCTGCGTGATGGACCACAACCAGAAAAAGCTCACGCCTGAGGTCGCTGCCGAGGCCAAGCTGTTCACCACCGAACTGCTGTGCAAGGTGGTGGACGAAGGCGTACAGCTGCACGGCGGTTGGGGCTACATGTGGGAATACCCCATCTGCAAGATGTACGCGAACGCGCGTATCCAGCGCATCTTCGCGGGCACCTCGGAAATCATGAAAGAGATCATCAGCCGCGGGATGAAGCTCTGAGGCAAGCGGTGCGCATGGCGCACCCTACCTGTGGGTGTGCCGTGCGCACCTTCGACTGACTCAAGTGAGGCGATCGTCATGACTCAAGCAAAAGGCGCCATCGATGCCTGGGCTCAGCTGGCCACCGGGCGCACCCGTGAGCTGATACCGGAGGCGGTGCGGCTGTTCGAGAAATCCGGGACCACGGCCCTGCTCGACAAGGGCCTGAGCCCGGAAGAAACCGTGGCCGAGATGGACCGCGCCGGCATCGACAAGCTGATGGTCAGCGCCTGGTGCCGGCCCGAACGCTGGGTCAGCACCAACGACGAAGTGGCCGAATACACCCGCGCCTTCCCGGACCGCTTCGCCGGCGTTGCCGCGGTGGACATGAGCAAACCCATGGCCGCCTTGCGCGAACTGGACCGCGCGGTGAACGAGCTGGGCTTCAAGGCGCTACGGGTGGTGCCCTGGCTATGGAAGCTGCCGCCCAACCACCGGCTCTACTACCCGCTCTATGCGAAGTGCATCGAACTGGATATCCCGTTCTGCACCCAGGTGGGCCACACCGGCCCGCTGATGCCCTCTGAAACCGGCCGGCCCGTGCCGTACCTGGATGAGGTGGCGCTGGATTTCCCGGAACTGCGCATCGTCGCCGGGCACATTGGCCATCCGTGGACCGAGGAAATGATCGGCGTCGCCTGGAAGCACGACAACATCTATATCGATACCTCCGCCTACCTGCCGCGTTACTACCCGCAGGCCCTGGTCCACTACATGAAGACCTACGGCCAGGACAAAGTGCTGTTCGGCAGCAACTTCCCGCAGTTGTCGCTTTCGAGCTGCATGGCGCAGGTGGATGAGATGGAGCTGCCGGAGGCCGTGAAGGAAAAATTCCTGCACGCCAACGCACGAAAGGTATTCAGGCTCTAGAGTGACGGGGCCATCGGGCAGCGAGCCGATAACAACAATAAGAGGGGCGAAGGATGAGTGAAGCACTGCCGTTGCAACGTTTCACCCATTGGGTGGCGACCACGCCGGACCGCGTCTGGCTGCGCCAGCCGGTGGCGCGGACCTGGCATCCCATCACCTGGAGCGAAGCTGACGACCGCGCCCGACGACTGGCCAGCGCACTGCGGGCCCTGGGCTGCGAGCCGGGCGACCGGGTGGCGATCCTGGCGAAGAACTGTGCCGAGTGGATTCTGAGCGACATGGCGATCATGCTCGCCGGGCTGGTCAGCGTGCCGCTCTATCCGCTGCAATCGGCCGAGAGCATCGAGTATGTCCTGAGCCATTCCGCATGCAAGGTGATCATCCTCGGCAAGCTGGATGATCCCGAGCGGATGGAACCGGGCATTCCCAGCGATGTTGTGCGCGTTGCCATGCCCTATCCGACCCTGCGTGCCGACCATGTCTGGGGTGAGCTGTTGGCGCGCCACGAGCCTCTGCGCGAAACCCATGAACAGCGCCCGGACGAGTTGCTCAGCATCCTCTATACCTCCGGCACCACCGGCCAGCCCAAGGGCGTGATGCAGACGGCGCGGGCCTTCGCCTTCGCCTCCAGCCGATCGGTGAGGGAGATGGGCTTGGGGCCGGACGACCAGTTCTTCTCCTACCTGCCGCTTTCCCATGCCGCCGAACGCTTCCTGGTGCAGACCAACAGCCTGTATTGCGGTGGTGAAATCGCCTTCGTCGAATCACTGGAGACTTTCGCTGAGGACTTGCGCCAGGTGCGGCCCACCCAGTTCTTCTCGGTGCCGCGCTTGTGGACGCGTTTCCAGCAGGGCGTGCTGGAGCGGTTGCCGCAGGGACGACTCGACCGCCTGCTGGCCATTCCGCTACTGGGCGCCCTGGTGGCCTGGAAGATTCGTCGCGGCCTGGGGCTTGACCGCGCGCGGGTGCTGGTGAGCGGTGCTGCGCCCATTCCGGTGGCGTTGCTGGAGTGGTACCGGCGCATCGGCCTGACCATCTGCGAGGGTTACGGCATGACCGAGAACTTCGCCTACGGCAACTTCAATCGGCCGGGGCAGGTTCGCTTCGGCACCGTGGGCCGGGTGATGCCGGACAACGAGCTGCGCATCGCCGATGACGGCGAAATCCTCTACCGCAGCCCATCGCTCATGACCGGTTACTACCTGGAACCGGACAAGAGCGCCGAAACCCTGCGCGATGGCTGGTTGCACACCGGCGACAAGGGACAGGTCGACAACGACGGCTACCTGCGCATCACCGGCCGGGTGAAGGACATTTTCAAGACCAGCAAGGGCAAGTACGTGGCGCCAGCCCCCATCGAAGGCGAGATCGCCAAGAATCTCTGGGTCGAGCAGGTGTGCCTGATGGGCAGCGGCCTGGACCAGCCGCTGGCGCTGATCGAACTGAGCCCCGCAGCGCGTGAGCAGGCGCGCGCCCAGGTGGAGGCGGACCTGCTGGCAACCCTCGAACAACTCAACGTCCGGCTGCAGCCCCATGAACGCATCAGCCACCTGCTGCTGGTGTGCGAGCCCTGGACGGTGGATAACGGCTGCATGACCCCGACCATGAAGATTCGCCGTAACGTGCTGGAAGCCCGTTACGCCCCGGCGGTCGAACGTCTCGATGCGCGCCAGGCGCTGCATTGGGAATGACCGTCAGAACACACGCATCAGGAGTTGCCATGAAAGGCCCGTTGTCTTCGCTGAAAATCCTCGACTTCTCCACCCTGCTGCCGGGACCCTTCGCCTCGTTGCTGCTGGCCGACATGGGCGCCGACGTGCTGCGGGTGGAGTCGCCCACGCGCATGGACCTGGTGCGCGTGCTGCCGCCCCACGACGGCGGCCAGTCCACCAGCCATGCTTACCTGAACCGCAACAAGCGCAGCATCGCCCTGGACCTGAAACGGCCGGAGGCGGTGGAGCTGGTCCGGCAGTTGGTGCAGGAATACGACATCGTCCTGGAACAATTCCGGCCCGGTGTCATGGAGCGGCTGGGGCTGGGCTATGACGCGCTGAAGGCGATCAACCCGAAGCTGATCTACGTCTCCATTACCGGCTATGGCCAGACCGGCCCCTATCGCGACCGCGCTGGACACGACATCAACTACCTGGCCCTGGCCGGCATCGCCAGCTATACCGGACGCCGCGACAGCGGGCCGCTGCCCCTGGGCGTGCAGTTGGCGGATATCGGCGGTGGCTCCCTGCACGGGGTGATGGGCCTGCTCGCGGCGGTGATCCATCGTCAGGCGAGAGGGGAGGGGCAGCATGTGGACGTCAGCATGACCGACTGCGCCTTTGCGCTGCACGGTATGGCCGGCGCCGGTTATCTCGGTGCGGGTGTGGAGCCGGACATGGAAAACCAGGCCCTGAACGGTGGCAGCTTCTACGACTACTACCGCACCCGCGACGGCCGATGGTTCTCGGTGGGCAGCCTGGAACCACAGTTCATGCAGCAGTTCTGCGCCGCCATCGGCCATCCCGAGCTGGCAGTCCGGGGGCTGTCGCCAAAGCCGGCGGACCAGCAGGAGCTGAAGCGCGCCATCGAAGTCGAGTTCGAAAAGCGCGACTTCGCCGAATGGCTTGAAGTGTTCGCCGCTTTGGATGCTTGTGTGGAGCCGATGCTGCCGCTGTCCGAGGCAGTAGATCATCCACAGATCAGTGCCCGCGACCTGGTGGTGGAGGTGCCGCGCGATGGCCTGCCGCCGCAGAAACAGATCGCCTGCCCGATCAAGTTCTCCGCCGGCCTGCCTGCGCCGCGCCACGTCGGTGGAGCAGTGGGTTCCCATACGACCGAGGTCCTGTCCGAGCTCGGGCTGAGCGCCGAACAGATCGAGGCACTGAAAGCAGCGAAGGTGGTGGGGTAGGGGGGCTCGGGGTTGTGGGGGGAACCTTGTGGGGGCGAATTTATTCGCTAAAGCAGGCCGAAGGCCTGCCCTTAGAAGGTCCGTGGGGCCGCTACGCGGTCCTTAGCGAATGAATTCGCCCCCACAGAAAAGCGGCGCTAAACCTGGCTCTGTTCCCCGCTGAACACCAGCGTCACCCGGCAGCGCCGGCAGTAGTAGCGGCGCCCGCGTGCCACCAGGGCGTGGCGCTGGGCGGAGAAGGGATGGCCGTCGGGGCAGGCGCAGCGGTACAGGTAGCGCGTCACCTTGCGCCGGTTCACTTCATAGGTGTGGCAGCGATTGGGTGGCAGTTCGTAGACGCCGCGCATGATCAGCTGCCATTCCTCGCCGTGGGGCTGGATGCGCGGGCCGAACAGTTGGTGGGCGACCAGGTGCGCCACTTCGTGGGCGACGGTCTGGCGCAGGAAGTCTTCCTGGTTCTCGCGGTACAGCTGCGGGTTGAAGCGCAGCTTGTTCTCGTCCAGATGGGCGACGCCGGCCTTCTGCCCGCGCAGCTTGAAGCTCACTTCGGGGCGGGGAAACCGGCATTTGAAAAAGTCTTCGGCCTGCAGGTAGCAAGCTTCGACGCGGGCAAGTAGCTGCTCGGGCATAGGGCACTCCGTTGGCGCGGAATTATGCCGCAAAGCAGCCGCTGCCCGAATCGCCGTTCGGCCGGGCGGTTATCTCAGGACGTGGGTGACCTCCTGGTACTCGGGTGTCATGTAGAACTGCCAGTGGAGAATCACCGACACCAGCAACGTCACCAGCACCAGCAAGCCCACGGCCCAGATGGACGTCGCATAGAGCATGCTCTGCTCGCGCTTCATGCGCATGAAGATCGGCACGCCCACATAAAGCAGCACCGTGGAGTAGGCGCAGGCCAGGCCCAGCACCAGAAGTGCGAGCCAGCGGCTGGGGTAGAGGCTGGCAAGGCCGGCGATGAACAGCGGCGTGGCCACGTAGGCGACGAAACCGACGCACTGGTTGAAGTTCGGTCGAACCTCGAAAGTGCGCGACATCCAGCGCACGAAAGAGCCCATAAGCACCACGCCAATCACCGAAGTGAGGTAGAGGCCGATGGCGAGTTGCAGGGCGCTGTCTGGCTGCAGTCGCACCACTTCGTCACGGGCCAGGCTCCAGCCGACTTCGGTGGTGCCGACGTAGAGGCTGAACGCTGGAATCAGGGCGAGCAGCAGCAGGTGACCGAGGTAGTGGAGGCTGTTCTGGCGTTCCTCGTCGCGGATTTCATCCCAGGCGCGCAGGGGCTGGGTGAAGAGGTTCACGAAGTGGGGAGTCATGGCGGTCTCCTTGCACAGGACGCTTTGGATTACCTGCGCCTGGCCGCGCAGGTCCTGTGCATATAGAGAGGAGTCGCAAGCGGGGTTTCAGGTTTCTGGCCGAACGGTCATATGCCCATGAAAAAGGCCGCCCGTGGGCGGCCTTGTCTGCATCAGGAAAGCATCAGCTGGTGTACACCGGTCCCAGGCCGAAGCCCCAGAGGATCACGGCGGAAGCGATCATCGCCACCAGCACCACCAGGCCAACCGCCAGCACCGAGCTGGAGAACAGGAAGCCTTCGTCCTTGGGAATGTTCATGAACGTCGGTATGCCCACATACAGTAGGTAGACCGTGTAGCAGATGGCCAAGGTGCCCACCGTCGCCCCGAACCAGAGGTGCGGGTAGAGGGCTGCGAGGCCGCCGATGAACAGCGGGGTCGCGCAGTACGCGGCGAAGACGATGCACTCGGTGATGCTCGGGTTGGCGTCGTAGGTGCGCGCCATCCAGTGGATGAAACCGCCCATGACGGCCACGCCGGCGAGCATCGCCAGGTAGGACATGATGGACATCTGCATCGCGCTGGCCTGGGTGAGCATCACAGGATCGCCCTTACCCAGTACCCAGCCGACCTGGGTTGTGCCGATATAGGCAGAAATTACGGGAATTGCAGCAAGGATCAGGACGTGGGTGAGGTACATGTGGCCGACGCTTTCGTCTTCGCCACGGATCTCTTGCCACTCTTGATCGGGATGGGTGAAGAGCCCCCAAACGTGGTGGATCATGCTGAACACCTCCTCATTATTATGAGGTCGCCCCCCAGCGAAGCGCCGGTAGCGCATGGACAGCGCTCACCGGTGCCCGGCCGACCTATGCGACCTTATGTCGCAGTATAGGCAGGCGATTCGCCGACGCCTTAGAGCGAATCGAAGATTCAGCGTCAGCTGTAATAGCGTTGAAGTATTTCCATGGCCTTGTTGATCGATTGCAGGCGGGAAGTGCTGCCGCCTCGATCCGGGTGGTGCTGGCTCACCAGCTGGCGGTAGCGCTGCTTGATCACCGCCAGGCTGAGGGGCTGGCTGCCGCCGTGCAGGCCGAACAGTTCCAGCGCCGCGAGCTTCTCCTCGCTGCCCTGCATGCGTGTCCAGAAGCTGGCCAGTAGCTTCTCCACGTCTTCCTCGGTGGTGTCGCGCAGGTTGCTCAGGTCCAGGTAGTACTCGCGCAGCGGGTCCAGCTCGCTGAGGGCGGCGGCGCCAGCCACGTAGGGCAGCAATTGCACGCACAGCGGACTGATTGCGAGCTGTACCGCCCTTTCACCGTTCAATTGGTCGCGCAGGCGGTAGAGCGCGTTGAAGACCAGGAAGTGCGTGCGGAACAGCACCAGCTTGTCGGTGAGTTCCAGGTGCGGGATGTGGGTGGAATGGCGGGCCTTGAGGGCTTGGATCAGTTGATACTCGCTCAGCCCCTCGGGGGCCCCGCTCAAGAGTTCGAGGAGCTGGTCGCTGAGGTCCTGGGCGGGGTCGAGGTCGCTGTTCATCCGCCGGAGCCTAGCACAGCCTGACGATGGGGCTGGGGCCGCACGCGCTTTGTGCGTAAAATAGCCAGCTTTTCGCATTCCCCCCGGATTTCAGAGCACCATGGGCACCCTTTCGGTCAACCAGAACAAACTGCAGAAACGCATCCGCCGCCTGGCCGGCGAAGCCATCACCGACTTCAACATGATCGAGGATGGCGACAAGGTCATGGTCTGTCTGTCCGGCGGGAAGGACAGCTACACCATGCTGGACGTGCTGCTGTACCTGCAGAAGGTCGCGCCGATCAAGTTCGAGATCGTGGCCGTGAACATGGACCAGAAGCAGCCTGGCTTCCCCGAGCACGTCCTGCCGGCCTACCTGGAATCCATCGGCGTGCAGTACCACATCATCGAAAAGGACACTTATTCGGTGGTGAAGGAGAAGATCCCGGAAGGCAAGACCACCTGCTCGCTCTGCTCGCGCCTGCGTCGTGGCACCCTCTATACCTTCGCCGACGAGATCGGCGCGACCAAGATGGCCCTCGGTCACCACCGCGACGACATCCTGGAAACCTTCTTCCTCAATATGTTCTACGGCGGCACCCTCAAGGCCATGCCGCCGAAGCTGCGTGCGGATGATGGCCGCAACGTGGTGATCCGCCCGCTGGCCTACTGCAACGAAGCCGATATCGAGGCTTACTCCATTCTCAAGGAGTTCCCGATCATCCCGTGCAACCTCTGTGGTTCCCAGGAGAACCTGCAGCGCCAGGTGGTCAAGGAGATGCTCAACGAGTGGGAGCGCAAGTCGCCGGGCCGCACCGAGATCATGTTCCGCGCCCTGCAGAACGTGGTGCCGTCGCAACTGGCCGACCGCAACCTGTTCGACTTCGTCAACCTGCGCATCGACGAAACCGCGGCGCCGCGCACGCTGGACGTCGTCAACATCTGACCGTGCCCCTGTAGGAGCGAGCTTGCTCGCGAAGGTTCGCCAGCAAGCTGGCTCCTACAGGGAATCGTTCCGCATCGAAAGGACTCCCCATGCGCGATTACCGCTGGCTCCACGAATACTGCCTGAACCGCTTCGGCTCGGCCGAAGCCCTGGAAGCGCGCCTGCCGCAGCCGCGCGGCGAAGCCGAGCTGCGTGTGCTCAGTGATGACCGCTACCTGTCGCTGATGGCGTTGCGCGTCTTTCGTGCCGGTCTCAAACACAGTCTGGTAGATGCCAAGTGGCCGGCGTTCGAAGAGGCCTTCTTCGGCTTCGATCCGCATAAAGTGGTGCTGATGGGCGCTGAGCATCTCGAGCGGCTAATGCAGGACACACGCCTCATTCGTCATCTTGGCAAGCTCAAGAGTGTGCCGCGCAATGCTCAGTTCGTGCTGGACGTGGCGCGGGAAAAGGGCAGCTTCGGTGCTCTGATCGCCGACTGGCCGGTGACTGATATCGTTGGCCTGTGGAAATACCTGGCCAAGCACGGCAACCAGTTGGGCGGACTGTCGGCGCCGCGCTTCCTGCGGATGGTCGGCAAGGACACCTTCATCCCCACGGATGATATGGTTGCGGCCCTCAAGGCCCAGGACATCATCGACAAGGCCCCCACCAGCCAGAAAGACCTGGCGCAGGTGCAAGCCGCGTTCAACCAGTGGCATGTCGAGAGTGGCCGGCCGCTGTGCCAGCTTTCCATGATGCTGGCCCATACCGTCAATCACTGAGCCGCGGCAGACACCCGGCGCCGGTGGGCAGAGGAGGGGAGCATGTCGGATATCCAGCGTGTAGCCGCAGCCATCAAGGCGGCCGAGCGAATCCTGGTGATTACCGGGGCGGGATTGTCGGCGGACTCCGGCTTGCCTACCTATCGGGGGCTGGGCGGTCTCTACAACGGTGTGACGGAGGAAGGGCTGCCTATAGAGGAAGCACTCTCCGGGCCGATGCTCCGACGTAACCCCGCACTCTGCTGGAAGTACCTCGCCCAACTCGGCCGCGCTTGCCTGGGCGCACGACCCAATGCCGGCCACGAAGCCATCGCTCAGCTGCAGAAGATCAAGCCCGAGTGCTGGGTGCTGACCCAGAACATCGATGGCTACCATCGCCAGGCCGGTTCACCGCCGGAGCGGCTGATCGAGATCCACGGCGAGCTGTCGCCGCTTTTCTGCCAGTCCTGTGGCGCGGAAAGTCCCGATCTCAGCCGACATCTGACAGGGGAAATGCCTCCCAAATGCCATGAATGTGGTGGTATTCTCCGTCCACCCGTGGTGCTGTTCGAAGAAATGCTCCCAGAGCAAGCCATCGACAGCCTCTACGCCGAGCTGCGCAAGGGATTCGATGCGGTGATCTCGGTGGGAACCACGGCGAGCTTTCCTTACATCATCGAGCCCGTCCTCCGCACCCGCCAAGCAGGCGGTTTCACCGTGGAGATCAATCCGGCGCTCACCGACCTCAGTCCCGTCGTCGATGTCCACCTCAGAGGAAAGGCCTTAGATGTTTTGCAGGGACTGCTGAGTCACATTTCAGGCGATTAAATTTGCAAATGGGTTTGATAGAGGGCATAGTCGCGCCTTCATCAAAAACTGTCCGACACGGTCGTGCCCATGCTGAAGCGCTTCGCACCCCTCGTGCCTCTCACCTTCGCCCTGTTTCTCGCCGCTTGCGCAGGTAATGTGCAGCAGCAACCCCAGACCCAAACGCAAGCTCCCGTAGCCGACGGCATGCCCGATTCGCTGCTGGCTGATCGCGAGCCTACCGCCCTGGATCTGGCGAACCTCACCGACGATGAGCCCTACCAGATGCCGTCTCTCTCCGACGGCCTGCTGGAGCGTGGTTTCGAACTGGTAGGTACCCCGTACCGCTTCGGTGGCCGCTCCCTGAAGACCGGCTTCGATTGCAGTGGCTTTGTCGGCTACCTGTTCAAGGAAGAAGCGGGCATCCAGCTGCCGCGTTCCACTCGCGAGATGATCAACCTGGATGCCCCGGTGATCGCCCGCAGCGAACTGCAGCCCGGTGACATCGTGTTCTTCAACAACCGTGGCCGCGGCCGCGTCAGTCACGCCGGCATCTATATCGGCGACGACCAGTTCATTCATTCCAGCAGCAGCCGCAGCGGTGGCGTTCGCGTCGACAGCCTCGATGATCGCTACTGGAAGGCCAGCTACATGGAAGCCAAGCGCGTCCTGGCCATGAACACCCCGACTCGCCATCCGCTGCATCGCTGATCCAGCTGGATTCGAGTCGAAAAGCCGAGGCGGCCCTGAGTGGCCGCCTCGGCTTTTTTATGCCCGAGGCTTTCTTGAACGCAAAAAACACCGGATTCCGTAGGTGGTGAGGGAACTTTTTCTCTCCTGGCGTGTAGCTTTCGCTTGCAATATCACTGTGAGATCAGCAAATTAGCGTGCATTCCTCAAGTCAGGACTGACTTGCCATGCTCGCACCGAACCGCCTCGCCATCCTTGCCCTGGCCTCGCTGCTCACCGCTTGCGCGAGCAAGGCGCCTCCGCCTTATTCCCCACCTGTCGTCACTGCGCCTTCCCAGTTCTCCCCGGCGGCTGAAGATGTGCTGTTCCGTGCCCTCGGCCTGGTGGGTACGCCTTATCGCTGGGGGGGCAATACCCCGGATAGCGGTTTCGACTGCAGTGGCCTTATCGGCTACGTCTATCGCGATGCTGCGGGCATCAGCCTGCCACGTTCCACCCGCGAGCTGATTGCCATGCGCGCGCCCAGCATCGGCCTCAATGCCCTGCAAAGCGGCGACCTGGTGTTCTTCGCCACCAACGGCGGCGGGCAGGTCAGCCATGCCGGCATCTATGTGGGCGAAGGCCGCTTCGTCCATGCGCCACGCACCGGCGGAACGGTGCGCCTCGACAGCCTGTCGAACAGCTACTGGCAGCGCAGCTATCTCAGCGCCAAGCGCGTAATCTTCGACCCACGCCTGGCGCAATCCCACTGAGGCACCCATGACCAACCGCACGCTAAACCTCGATGACGCCCTCTACGGCTACCTCCTCGAGGTTTCGCTGCGGGAGTCGCCGTTGCTGGAGCGCCTGCGGGCGGAGACCGCTTCCCTGCCCATGGCGCGCTGGCAGATCGCGCCGGAGCAAGGCCAGTTCATGGCCTTGCTGGTGAAACTCACCGGCGCTCGTCGCATCCTCGAAGTCGGTACCTTCACCGGCTACAGCGCCCTGTGCATGGCGGCCGAGATGCCGGCTGATGGCCGGATGGTCTGCTGTGATCTGCCGGGCGACTACAACGCCGTCGCCCTTCGCTACTGGCAGGAGGCCGGCCTTGCCGAGCGCATCGAACTGCGCCTCGCGCCAGCGCTGGATACGCTGGCTGGCCTGGAAGACGGTAGCTTCGACCTGATCTTCATCGATGCCGACAAGAGCAACTATCCCGCCTATCTGGAGGAAGCCCTGCGCCTGGCGCGGCAGGGCGGGCTGTTGCTCTTCGACAATGTGCTCTGGAGCGGCCGCGTGCTGGAAACCGAGTCGGACGACGCCGACACCCGTGCCATCCAGGCGCTTAATCTCGCCCTGAAAGCCGATCCGCGCGTCGACCTGTCGCTGCTGCCCCTGGGGGATGGCCTGACCCTCTGCCGCAAGCGCTGAAAGCATGCCTGAACCGATTCGCCTACCGCCCCAGCCCGATGCCTGCGAACTCTGTGGCCGCGCATCGACGCTGACCCGCCATCACCTGATCCCCAAGGCGCTGCACGACAAGCCTTACGTGCAGAAGCGCTTCGCGAAAAGCGAGCGCATCACCGCCACCCTCTGGGTCTGCCGTCCTTGTCATAACCAGATCCATAGATTGTTCAGCGAGAAGGAGCTGGCGTTGACCTTCAACAGCCGCGAAGCGCTGCTGGGCGAGGAGCGCATGCGTACCTTCGTCGACTGGCTGGCCGGCAAGCCGGCGGGCTTCAATCCGAGGCACTGAATGACACGCATCCCCGACGACCTTGTCTCCCGCCTGCGGAATTCCCGCCATCTGCTGATCTTCACCGGTGCCGGCGTTTCCGCCGAGAGCGGAATCCCGACCTTCCGTGACGCCCAGACCGGCCTCTGGGCGAAATACCGTCCCGAGGAACTGGCCAGCCCCGAAGGATTCCAGGCCGATCCGCAGACGGTCTGGGACTGGTACGCCTGGCGTCGCGAGCGCTGCCTGGCGGTACCGCCCAATCCGGCGCACCAGGCCATCGCAGAACTGCAGCGGCGGCTGCCGAAGGTCACCCTGATCACCCAGAACGTCGACGGCCTTCACCAGCGCGCCGGCAGCTCCGCGCCCTTGGAACTGCACGGCACTATCCATCGCCTGAAATGCTTCAAATGCCAACGCGACGGCGGCAACTGGCCGGAGGATGTTCGCCGCATCCCGCGTTGCGAATGCGGCGGGCTGCTGCGCCCGGCGGTGGTCTGGTTCGGCGAGAGCCTGCCGGAAGCCGTGCTGGAGGCGGCCGCCGAGGCCAGCCAGGACGCTGACCTGTTCCTCAGCATCGGCACTTCCAGCCTGGTCTACCCGGCGGCCGAACTGCCGTTCCTGGCCAAACGCCACGGTGCCTATCTGGTGGAAATCAATCCGCAGCCCACGCCCCTCAGCGCGCGTGCCGACCTTTGCCTGCAAGGTGCGGCGGGGGAGGTAATGGCGGCCCTATTGGCGACCGCCTGGGCGGGTTCGCAGGTTCGCTAGAGCGAAGCGAATCCAGCGGCTGTGCCTGTATCAAGTGTGGCAGGTCGCCGCATTGTCCGTAGGCGATCTCAATCGTTTTGCTCAGCCTGGGCGTCTCCCGGCGCTTCCTGGGCAGCGGGACTGCGCTGCTTGAGTCGTTCCAGCAGGGTGTCACCGGAGATCAAGCGGTCTTCCGCCACATCGCGGTCGGCGAAGGACAGCAATTTGATCAGCGCCAACGCTTCATCACGTCGCTGGAGCTCGGCGTAGGACTCGACCACATAGGCCGGTACGCCATTCTGGGTGATCACCATGGGCTCGCTGAGATCCAGCGAGGCAGCATGCTGCTTCAGATAGCTGATGGTCTGGAATTTCATGGCATCTCCCAGGTGTTGAGGACCTCGCATTCCGGCGGGATGATGCGCCCTAAAGAGCGTGAATGGAGCGGTCCATTCAAAGTCCGAACAAAGACTGCCATCAATCAGCGAATTCGGGGCGAACTTCCGGTTGCCTTGAGCGCCGTGCCGCATTACCGTCCGCCGCTGCAGAAATTTGCGCCCGCCCGGGCGCCCGACTCAATCGCGCACCAAGCAGGACAAGCATGATCACCGGGGAACTCAAGAGCCAAGTCGACGCCGTCTGGAACGCCTTCTGGACCGGCGGCATCTCCAACCCCATGGAAGTCATGGAGCAGTTCACCTACCTGCTGTTCCTGCGCCGCCTCGACGAACTGCACGCCCTCGAACTGAACAAGGCCACTCGCCTGAACCGGCCGATGGAGCGCCGCATCTTCCCTGAAGGCCTTGACCCGCGCGGCTGCAGCTACAACGACTACCGCTGGAGCGTGTTCAAGCACCTGGCCCCGGCGGAGATGTTCGAGGTGGTCAGCCAGCACGTCTTCCCCTTCCTCAAGACCCTGGGCGATGACGGCTCCACCTACAGCCACCACATGCGGGATGCGCGCTTCACCATCCCCACGCCGGGCCTGCTGGCCAAGGTGGTCGACCTGCTCGACCACATCCCCATGGAAGACCGCGACACCAAGGGCGACGTCTACGAATACATGCTCGGCAAGATCGCCGCCGCCGGGCAGAACGGCCAGTTCCGCACCCCGCGGCACATCATCCAGCTGATGGTCGAACTCACCGCGCCCAAGCCCAACGACGTGATCTGCGACCCCGCCGCCGGCAGCTGCGGCTTCCTGGTGGGCGCCGGCGAATACCTGCGCCGCGAATACCCCTCGCTGCTGCTCGACGCCGCGCAGAAGCAACACTTCCACCATGGCCTGTTCCACGGCTTCGACTTCGACAACGTCATGCTGCGCATCGGCAGCATGAACATGCTGCTGCACGGCGTGGAAAACCCCGACATCCGCTACCGCGACTCCCTCGCCGAAAGCACCGCCGGCGAGGCCGAGCAGTACAGCCTGATCCTCGCCAACCCGCCGTTCGCCGGCAGCCTGGACCACGAAAGCACCGCCCAGGACCTGCAGCGCATCGTCAAGACCAAGAAGACCGAACTGCTGTTCCTCGCCCTGTTCCTGCGCCTGCTCAAGCCCGGCGGCCGCGCGGCGGTGATCGTGCCGGACGGCGTCTGCTTCGGCTCTGGCAAGGCGCACCGGGAGATTCGCCGCCTGCTGGTGGACGAGCACAAGCTCGACGCCGTGGTGAAGCTGCCCAGCGGCGTGTTCAAGCCTTACGCCGGCGTCGCCACCTCCATCCTGCTGTTCACCAAGACCAACTCCGGTGGCACCGACCACGTCTGGTTCTACAACGTCGAAGCCGACGGCATGAGCCTGGACGACAAGCGCAACCTGCTGCTCGACGAAGCCAAGTTCGGCGTCCGCCCCGAACAGGCGCTGGAGGAGGCCGATCACGCCAAAAACAACCTGCCCGACGTGCTGGCCCGCTGGCACGAACGCACCACCAGCGAACGCAACCGCCCGCGCACCGCGCAAAGCTTCTGCGTGCCCCGCGAGGAAATCGCCGCCAATGGCTACGACCTGACGCTCAATCGGTACAAGGAAGTGGAGCAGGAGGTGGTGGAGCATCGCAGCCCGACCGAGATTCTCGATGAGCTGGAGAAGTTGGAGGGGGATATTCAGCAAGGGATGAGTGCGTTGCGGGCAATGTTGGGATGAGTGCTGTGGACATGGAAAACCGTTGGCCCGTCGTTTCACTGAGCGAGGTCGCCGAGCAATGTCTCGGCAAAATGCTCGATGCCAAGAAGAACAAAGGCACTCCGCTGAAGTACCTGCGCAATCCCAACGTGAAATGGTTTGAGATTGACCTTTCTGATCTGCGAGAAATGCCCTTCGAGGACCACGAACTGGATCGCTACGGTCTGGAACAGGGGGATGTGCTGATTTGCGAGGGCGGCGAGGCCGGAAGGGCCGCGATCTGGGACGCCCCGATGGCGAACGTTAAATTCCAGAAAGCCATTCACCGCGTGCGATGCGGTCCCAGATTACACAACCGATTTTTAGTTCATCGCCTGATGGCTGATTACCAGTCTGGTCAATTGGCTGACTACTACACCGGTGTCACGATTAATCATCTGACGGGCCGAGATTTGGCTCGATACCGTTTTGAGTTGCCCCCTGTGGAAGAGCAACAGCGCATCGCCGCCATTCTGGATCAAGCCGAATCCCTGCGCGCCAAACGCCGTGCTGCGCTTGAACAGTTGGATACACTGGCTGAGGCGATTTTTGTTGAAATGGTTGGTAAGGAGAGAAGTGGCGAGTTGATACATAAGCCACTATCCGATTTGGTTGAGGAATTTCGCTATGGAACTTCGGAGAAGTCGGGTGATAGTGGCTTGCCGGTACTGAGGATTCCTAACGTCACTAAAGGGGATTTGGATGTCTCAGATTTGAAGTTTGTTAATTTGGATCGCAAAGAGATTGAGAGACTTCTATTGCGGGATGGTGATTGGACTTGCCCCTATCAAACCGGACACCGGTACCCCGTTAAGTTGATGCCTCAGCCAAGCGTCTGAACTCCCGAGGTGAGCGGTAGTTCAGTGCGCTGTGCGGATGTTCCTCGTTGTAATGCTCGAAGGCGATGGCCAGGTTGCGCAGGGCCGTCGCTCGATCGGGCTTGGGCATGTGGCGGATATAGTCGCGCTTCATGGTCTTCACGAAGCTCTCCGCCATCCCGTTGCTCTGTGGGCTGCACACCGGTGTTGTCAGAGGTAGCAGGCCGATCTGCCGGGCAAAGACCCGGGTCTGTTCGGCGGTATAGGCCGAGCCGTTATCGCTCAGCCATTGCACCGGCGACGCAGGCAGCTCGCTACCGAAGCGTTGCTCGACGGCTTCCAGCATCACGTCGCGGACATCGTCGCCACTGTAGCCGTGTGGGCTGGCCACCCAACTGATGGCTTCGCGGTCGCAGCAGTCCAGAGCGAAGGTCACGCGCAGTTTGTCACCATCCTCGCAGCGGAACTCGAAGCCATCCGAACACCAGCGGGTGTTGCTTGTATCCACGGCGACACGACCTTCGTGACGCCGCGCCACACCCGGCTGCTTGCGACGGCGTTCCAGCAACAGATCGTGATCACGCATGACGCGGTAAACCCGCTTCACGTTGACCGGTGGCAGGGCCTGTTGCTCATGCTGCCGACGCAACAGACCCCAGATCCGACGATAGCCATAGCTGGGCAGGGCGCCGACTGCCTGCTGGATCTGCTCGACCAAGGTCACATCGTTGAACGCTCGGCGCCGACGAGGCCGCAGCCCTGGAGCGGGTTGTTTGAGTCGAGCCGTCAATTGCGAGCGCGCCACACCGAGACTCTCACTGACCGCCTTCACTGGTCGTCCCCCGGCAACAAGGGTGAGTGCGCAATCCATTTTCGCGAGCGGGCGATCTCCACCGCTTCCTTGAGGATCTCGGCCTCCATGGTCTTCTTGCCCAGCATCCGTTGCAGTTCGCGGATCTGCTTGAGGGCATCGGCCAACTCGGAGGCGGGCACCACCGCTTCACCGGCACTGACCGCCGAGAGGCTGCCGTCCTGGTAGAGCTTGCGCCAGTGGAACAGTTGGTTGGGGTTGATGCCGTTGCGCCGGGCCACCACCGAGACGCTTTGCCCGGGCTCGAGACTCTCGCGCACCATGGCCAGTTTTTCCTCGACGCTCCAGCGGCGACGCCGCTCCTGGCCGAGCACTTCGATGGTTTTGTCTTTGCTGGTAGTCATAAACACAGTCGTTTGCCTATCCCTTATGGTAAGGGGGAAACGGTGTCCTGTGTTTCAAGGGGCTCGTTCA
>NZ_SSOL01000026.1:0-24329 GCF_029871275.1 Pseudomonas sp. BN414 | reverse complement strand
ACATCAAGAGAGCGGTAGCCTTTTTTAGGATCTCTTTCTCCCGCTCCAGCCGCCGCACCTGGGCCTCCAGCTCCTGGATTCGCCGCTGCTCCGGCGTCATCGCCTTGCCGTGTTCCGGCGTCTTGCCATGGCGCTCCAGGGTCAATTGCTCGACCCAGCGCCGCATGGCAGTTGGGCCTACCCCCATCGCCTTGCAGGCTGCCGGTATGGAATAGCCTTGATCGAGCACCAGACTGGCGGCCTCGAGTTTGAATTCCGGACTGAATGATCTTCTGCTCATGAACACCTCTTGCTTGGGCGCAGCTTAACGCCCTATCGGGGTGTCCAGAATCATTAGGCCACTTCAAGCCCCTCGCCCTGTAGGAGCCAGCTTGCTGGCGAACGATCCGAGCGCGGGTTCTTCGCGAGCAAGCTCGCTCCTACAACGAACAATCCGAGCGGGAGGGCGCGAGCAAGCTCGCTCCTACGGATAAAACCTTGAACACCCCCGGAAGCCCTCCAGTCCATACCTCTATTCGCGCTCGTGGTGATTGCGCGCGTCGCCATTGAACCTACGAACCCGTCCGGCGCGCCGGGCAAGGAGCTGATCATGCAAGCGTTGACCTACCACGGCTCCCACGACGTGCGTGTGGAAAGCGTGCCCGACCCGGTGCTGGTCGATGCCGGCTTTCTTCACGGTTTCCTGTTCGGCGACGCTTTCGACAAGGGGTTGACGTTCAAGATGGGCCAGACCCATGTGCAAGCGTTGCTGCCGAAGCTGCTCGAGCACATCCAGAAGGGCGAGCTGAATCCGCAGATCATCATCAGTCACCGCCTGCCACTGGCCGAGGCGGCGCAGGGTTATCGCATGTTCGATCGCAAGGAAGACGACTGCCGCAAGGTCATCCTGCGGCCCTGAACAAGGCCGCCGACGCCATTCGCCGGATTCCCCGAACCGGCCCCGGACCAGTCGGTCAGCCAATAAGCAATTCACCATCCACCGTGACCACAGCTCAGGAGAAAGACGATGAATGCAGTCGATCTACTCAAGCAGGACCACCAGCTCGTGAAGCAGATGCTGATGAAGCTCGCCGCCACCACGGAACGGGGGACCAAGACGCGCATGGACCTGCTGAACAAGATCCACACCGAACTCTCGATCCATACGGAACTCGAGGAACGGATCTTCTATCCGGCCTATGTGCAGGCCGGCGGCAAGGAAGAGGAAAAGCTGTTCTACGAAGCGAAAGAAGAGCATCGCACGGTCGATAGCCTGGTGTTGCCGGACCTCTTGAATACGCCGACTGACTCGGCGCCCTTTGCGGGGCGGGCGAAGGTGCTCAAGGAACTGCTGGAGCATCACATCAAGGAAGAGGAGGAGGAGATGTTTCCCAAGGCAGAAAAACTGCTGGGCAAGAAGCGGCTCGAGGAGCTGGGCCAGCAGATGGAAAGCCACAAGCTGAAATTGAAGCAATCCATGGGGCACGCGGCCTGATTCGGCCGCCTCAATGGGCCAGGGACCGGCCCAACAGGAATGACCTCATGTAGGAGCCAGCTTGCTGGCGAAGTCCGAGCGCGGATTCTTCGCGAGCAAGCTCGCTCCTACAAGTCCGGGAAGCAGCGGAGTACTGACCCTGTAGGAGCCAGCTTGCTGGCGAACGGTCCGAGCGCGAAATTTCGCGAGCAAGCTCGCTCCTACATGTTTTCGTAGTGCAAATTGCACGACCGCTTATCGCATGATCATGCAAATTGCATGTTTTCGTATCGAGCAATCTGGATTAATTCCTTTTTTATCAAGGCCTTGGAGAGGCATTGAAGCGGGCATGAAGGCTGCTTGGATTCCGCTACAACATCGCCAAGAACGGAGTCCGCATGAATCTGCCCGCATCCGCCTTCCACCTTGCGTTTCCGCAACATCAGGTCGAACTCCAGCCGCGTCCGGATGGCTCCGTGCTGCTCACCCTCCGGGGCGAAAAGGGCGCGACCTACCGCAAGGCCATCGACCGCAACGTGCTGTGCAGCGAAGCCTGCGCGGAACGCGTTATCCATGAACTGTTACGAGAAATGAAGCTGGCTGCCGGGGAGGTAGTCTGGCATGGCGCGGGCACGTCCTGGATTCCGCGCGACCTGCCGACCTATCACGGTGGAGCGATCACTATGACCAAGGCCAAGACGCTGGTTCAGCGCCGGAAGCTGGAACATGAGCGTCATATGGAAAAACACTGACGGGCCTTGCCTGAACCGAGAGTAGCGCCGCGGGCATCGGCAGGATGTCGCTCCGTGGCTTATCGAACCGCCGTTCTCCTCGTGGAACGGCGGTGTTTTGGTATGTTCATCCCGAGGATGCACAGCTGTGATCACGTACAGAACAACAACAATTAACGATCCCGAGGCTGCCATGACGAAACGAGTTTTTCCCGCGCACACCGCATGGAGCGAAGCCTATGTAAATGGCGATCACGCTATTGCCTTCATCGCCATACAGTCCTTGTCTGCCAACAGTAAGCCCAAGTTGCACCAGGTCTATCACCGCCTGCATTTCCGCCGGAAATGCGAAGCCCTGAGGGCAGCGGACGAGGCCCTCGCCATGCTGCTGCATGTGGACGAGCACGGCCGTCCGGTCTTCAGTTCTGCCGAGTGCTGATGACCGGTTTGTACGAAAAGCGCGAGGCGAACCCCGCGCTGCCTGAAACGCTGTTGGCAAGATATTCACTCAGGCGTGGGGGCGGGGGGCGCTACACCGGATTCGATGCCGCCACTGAAGGATTCCGACGGTCGCTCTCCTGATTCCTGTTCTGTTTGCAGTTGTTCTTCTGCAAGCCGCCAGAAGTGCTCCTCTTCTCCCTCTGGACGGCCCTGCAGTTCCCAAAGCTCATACGCCCGTTCGCGGATGGCGTTTTTGTCGATCATCGGCTTCTCCTCCCAGTGGGGTGGCAGACAAGCAAAGGAATCAGGCGTTTTGCCCGACCTGCTTTGCGGGGGTTCTAGTTCTGAGCGCACCAGCAGCATGGTGTTCAGGGTTTTTGCTTCAGGCGGCGTCCCGGCCCATTCATGGGCCAGAAGCGGCAGCGGGGCGTTGCGTCGACATCGGCGAGTGGGTCCTGCGCGAGGCGTGCCAGGAGGCCATCCACTGGCAGAGCGAGCTGATGGTGTCGGTGAACGTCTCGCCCGCACAGTTCTCCCATCCCGATATGATCGGGCAGGTGCAACGGGCCCTGGTGGATACCGGGCTGCCGGCCGAGCGGCTGGAGCTGGAGATCACCGAGAACGTCATGCTCAACGATGTCGAAGGGGCGCTGAAAACCATGCATGCGCTGAAGGAACTGGGCGTGAGGCTGAACATGGACGACTTCGGCACGGGCTACTCCTCGCTGGGGTACCTGCGCACCTATCCATTCGACAGCATCAAGATCGACCAACGCTTCATCGCGTCCCTCGACAAGACCGACCGCGATCGTTCGATCGTCCAGGCCATCATCGGCCTCGGACGGGCGCTCAACCTGATGGTCACCGCCGAAGGGGTGGAGACCGAAGGGCAACTCCGCATCCTCGCGGAAGAAGGTTGCGGCGAGGTCCAGGGCTTCTTGTTCAGCGAGCCCATGCGTCGCGATGCCCTGGAACAACTGTTGAACCTGGCAGTGCCATCCCCCGGCGCGACGCAGCAGGCCTAGCACGGGGCCTCGGGGCAGGGCGCGCAGTTGGCGATGGTGGGGGACTTAGAAGCGGGGGAGGGGGCAAATGGTGTTCTCATAACGGCTCCGTCCATGCCCGGAGTCAGGCACCGCCACCGCTAACTTCCGGATGGAACAGTTCCGATCTTGACCGTTTCTTGCATGTGCCGCCCCATGAAAACTATCCATGATGGCACCTCCTTAGCGGTATTATTGGCATTTGAAAGACGGCCCGCGGTGCCTAGCATCTGGCCATGACGGGTATGGATCATGCCGCCTCGATTGTGGATCGCCATAACAACCAAAACGGATCACTGCCGATACAGCTGTCGACGCGGAAAGTCGGATAGCTGTGTCGGATGAGGGCACATGTGATGAGCAAGCGACAACCCCGTGGTAATAACGCCAAGCTGAAGGTCCAGCCGAGTCACTTGAATTTCCCCGTAGTAGGGCTGGGCGCTTCCGCTGGCGGGCTTGCCGCGCTTCTTCGCGTGTTCGAGAACATCCCAAACGACAATGGCATGGCGTTCGTGGTGGTGATGCACCTGTCGCCGGACCATGAGAGCAGCGCCGACCAGATTCTGCAAAAAGCCACCAAGATGAAGGTCCAGCAGGTCACCCACGCGACCCCCATCGAGCAGAACTGCGTCTACCTGATTTCCCCAGCCATGCAGCTGACGATGAATGATGGCTATCTGCGTGTCAGCGATCTGAACGCCACGCAGCCCCGGCATATCGCCATTGACCTGTTCATGCGCACCCTGGCTGATGCCCACACGGAACGCGCTGTTGGCGTTGTCCTCAGCGGCAATGGCAGCGACGGTTCCGCCGGCCTTTCTCGGGTAAAGGAGCAGGGCGGGGTGACCATTGTCCAGGAGCCGAACGACGCGGAATACGAAAGCATGCCGCGCAGCGCGATCACCACCGGGCAGGTCGATTTCATCCTGCCGGCAGCGGATATCCCGCAGAAGCTCATGGAACTTTGGGAAACCATGCGCACCATCAAGCTGCCGGTTGAGGCGGATGTATCGGAGTCCGTCAGGAAGATTGAAGACCCCGACCAGGCCCGCGTCGCCGAGGCTGCGTTGCGCGACATCCTGACCATCCTGCGTACCCGCACGGGGCACGATTTCAAGCATTACAAACGGGCGACCGTACTGCGGCGCATCGAGCGGCGCATGCAGGTCAATCGCCTGAGCGATCTACCGGCCTACCGCGGCTTCCTCCAGGCGACGCCTGAGGAAACCGGCTATTTGCTGACCGACATGCTCATTGGCGTGACCAATTTCTTCCGTGATCGCGAAGCATTCGAAGCCCTCGAACGAGAGATCATTCCGCGCCTGTTCGAAATGCGCATGGACGAGGAGGCGCTGATTCGCGTGTGGAGCGCCGGCTGCTCCTCCGGCGAAGAGGCCTATTCGATGGCCATGCTGCTCTCCGAGTACGTCGTGTACAGCGAGAGCGAGCGCAAATTCCAGGTGTTCGCCACCGACATCGACGAGCACTCCATTTCCATCGGCCGCAGCGGCATGTATCCGGAGGCGATCCTGCCGGATATCGCGCCCCAGCGTCTGCGGCAGTTCTTCACGAAGGAGCAGAATCGCTTCCGCGTGAAGAAGGAGATTCGTGAGCGCGTGCTGTTCGCCATGCACAACCTGCTGCGCGATCCGCCGTTCTCCAAGCTGCACCTGATTTCCTGCCGCAACCTGCTGATCTACCTCGACCGGGAGGTGCAGACGGACATCCTGCAGATGTTCCATTTCGCGCTGGCGCCCGGTGGCTACCTGTTCCTGGGAAGTTCCGAATCGGCGGATGTGTGCATGGATCTGTTCACCCCGGTGGACAAGAAGAACCGCATCTACCGCGCGAAGGCCGCTTCGGTCATCGGCCGTACCGCCGCGCCTTTGCCCGTCAACACCTATACGGACATGCCGCAGCCGAGCAGTGAAAGACCCATGGAGCGTCGACGTATTTCCTTTGCCGAAGTCCACCAGCGCGTGCTGGAGCAGTACGCGCCGCCGAGCGTGGTGGTGAACCATGAATCGAACATCGTCCACATGTCCGACCAGTCGGGGCGCTACCTCCGCTATGTGGGCGGCGAGCCGTCGCACAATCTGCTGTCGCTGATCCATCCGTCGCTGCGCCTGGAGTTGCGCACTGCACTGTTCCAGGCGTTCCAGACCAACAAGAGCGTCGAGGCACGCCGCGTCAAGCATGAGCGGGACGGCACCAGCTCCTACATCAACATGGTCGTGCGGCCATTCCGCGACATGGATGCCGACTTCGCCCTGGTGATCTTCGACGAGGTCGAGGAAACCATGAGCAACGATGTCGATTCTTCCCAGGTGGATATCAAGGACAACGTGCTGTCGCAGCTGGAAAGCGAGCTGCAACGCAACAAGGAGCAGCTGCAGGCGACCATCGAGCAATCGGAAACCTCCACCGAAGAGCTGAAGGCCTCCAACGAAGAACTGCAGGCGATAAACGAAGAGCTTCGTTCCACCACCGAGGAGCTGGAAACCAGCAAGGAAGAGCTGCAATCGATCAACGAAGAGCTGATCACCGTCAACCAGGAGCTGAAGACCAAGGTCGAGGAAACCGGCAAGATCAACGACGACCTGCAGAACCTCATCGCCTCCACGGATATCGCTACGGTGTTTGTCGGCCACGACATGCGTATCAAGTCGTACACACCACGCGCCACGGCCATTTTCAGCATCATTTCCTCCGACATCGGGCGTTCGCTGCTGGACATCACCCACCGCCTGGATTATCCGACCCTGTCCGCCGACGCCGCGGATGCGTTCGAGTCGCTGCGCACCATTGAGCGGGAAGTCGCCAGCAATGATGGGCGCTGGTACATCGTGCGCATGCTGCCGTACCGCACCACCGAGAACGTGATCGATGGCGCAGTGCTTACTTTCATTGATATCACCCAGCGGCGTATCGCCGAGGAGAAGGCCCGCGAAAGCGAAGAACGCCTGCGCCTGGCGGCGGAGAGCACCCAGGACTTCATCATCATCACCCTGGACCGGGATGGTCGCATCACCGGCTGGAACAATGGCGCCGAGCGTATCTACGGCTACGCGGAAATGGACGTCATCGGGAAAAATGCCAATTTCATTTTCCCGGAAGAGGACAGGCACGCAGGCGTGCTGACGAATGAGCTGCGCATCGCCCGCGAAGCCGGTCGTGCCGAAGATGACCGCTGGCATGTGCGCAAGGACGGTTCGCGTTTCTTCTGCAGCAGTGTCACCACTGCACTGCCCAACGGCGGTCCCCATGGTTATGCCAGGATCGGACGCGACATTACCGGCAAGAAACGCGCAGAGGCGGATCAAGAGAGCCGCCTACAACAGAACCAGAACAGCATGCGCCTGCGCGACGAGTTCTTCGCCATGATGTCCCACGAACTCAAGCACCCGCTGAACCTGATCCAGTTGAACACCGAACTGATCGCGCGCCTGTCGATGGTCAAAAGCCACGCCGTTGCGGCACGCGCGGTGGACAGCATCCTCGGCTCGGTGCGAAGCCAGGCACGGATCATCGACGATCTGCTCGACCTGTCCCGTCTGAACACCGGCAAGCTCAAGCTGAACCTGGGCCCGGTGATCGTCCACAACATCGTCGAAGAGGTCATCAGCGCACTGACCACCGACGCCACCGCCAAGGACGTGGCCATCGAAATCGACGTACCCAGAAACGGTGACGAGCTGCTGGTCGCAGAAGCCGACGCGGTACGTATGGAACAGATCGTCTGGAATCTGTTGAGCAATGCGGTGAAGTTCACGCCTGCCAACGGCACCATCCGGGTTGCACTCGCTCACGACGCCGGAATGCTCAAGATCACGGTGCGCGACAACGGCCAGGGCATCGCGCCCGAATCGCTGCCGCTGATCTTCGAGCTTTTCGGCCAAGGCAGCGAAGGTCATCACACCTCGCGCAAGGAGGGGCTTGGCATCGGCCTCGCCTTGGTCAGGGAACTGGTGGAAGCGCAACACGGCAGGGTAGAGGCGTACTCCCCAGGGATCGGCCAGGGCGCGACCTTCTGCGCATGGCTTCCGCTCTACCAGCAGAGCGGGGAAAAGCTTGCCGCAGAAGAAGCGAGCGGTGGCCAGTTCAGCGGCCTGCGCGTGCTGATCGTCGATGACTCGGCCGATATCCGCACCATCATGCAGGCGGTGCTGGAAATGGAAGGGGCATCGGTGACCACGGCGGACGACGGCATCTCGGCCCTCAAGCTGCTGGAGGAAGACGGCTGGGACTTGATCCTGTCGGATATCGGCATGCCTGGGATGGACGGCCACGAGTTGATGCGTCGCATCCGGAAGATGCCTTACCACGAGAACACCCCGGCCATCGCGCTCACCGGTTACGGCACGACCAGCGATGCCGACCAGGCCTATGAAGCCGGGTTCAATGCCCATGTGAGCAAGCCGGTTTCCCTGGAGACGCTGCAACGGACGGCCCTGGAACTGGGGGTGGGCAAGGGCTGACCAGCCCATGTTCTTGATGGGGAGCAGCGACATCAGCTAGGAGGTGGCTTCCGGCTGTTCCGGGAGGACTGTATGCGCTCCTCCAGTTCACGCTCTTCCGCTTCCGTGTCCTCACCCAGCCCGAACTTCCCGTAGGCCTTGCGCAAGTCATGGAGCGTGCGCGAATCCATCTTGTCGAGACTGATCCGGGCGTTGTGGGCTCTCTCCGTTGCCCGCAGCAATTCGTCCAGCTTGATGTGCAACGCATCGTTGTCGCGGTTCTGCGTGTGCTGGATGAGGAACACCATGAGGAGGTGATGATGGTGGTCGAGGTGTTGATCACCAGTTGCCAGCTGTCGTTGAAACCGAAGAACAGCCGCTCAATCCCCAGAGGATGACGAACGATACGGCAGCCACGAATGTGTGGGGTTTGCCGGCGGCGCTGGATAGCTTCGAGGAAAGCGTGGAAAAGTTCATGATCGATCACCATGCAGAATGTTTTGCCCTGGACCTGTGCCAGCGGCCCACGCCACGGGAACTCATATTCGATTTCCAGATCGCCATCGGGATTAAATCTTTCTCCCGCTGACTAGCCATGTCAGAGCGAAAACAGCTCGACTCTTGCCTTTTATCTTTCTCCTTGAACTCTCCACCCCGCCGGTCATCCCCCTACTAGGCAACCTGATCTTTGATGGCGAGGTCCGCGAAGCGAGGTGCCCATCTCCCTGACTTCCAAAGAAAGGTGAATCAGCATGGAAACCTACCCCAGAAACAATCCGCCCGCGGGCAAGAGCGCCGACCCGCCCAGCACTGAAATGGGCGAGCACCTGCGTGATCTGAAAAACAGCGCTGCAGGACTCGCACAAGACGCCCAGGAGCAGGCCATGTCGCAGTACGAGCAGTACCGGGACACCGCCGCGGACCAGCTGGAATCGCTGGCGGAAGGAGCGCGCACGGCAGTTTCGGACCTGGAGCGGAACGACGCCCTGGGCATCTCCCATTACGTCGCTGACATGGCTGAGCGCATGACGTCGCTGGCCGACAACCTGCGCGGCAAGAGTGTCGATCAACTGATTCGGCAAACCGGCCAGTTGGCTCGCGATAATCCGGCGCTGTTCGTTGCCGGCAGCGTGGCGATCGGTTTCGGGCTGTCGCGCTTCTTCGGCGCAACCAGCCACCGCATGCCCGATGCAGCCACCAGCCCGCCTGACGATGCAGGTTACGTCCGTGATCCGTCGCAGGATTTCAGCCCGGTTGATCCCACGCCGGAAACGACCGCACGGAGCGCGGCAATGCCGCTCGATCCAGATCCACTCGACCGTTACAGCGACCCGCTCGTGCCCACTCTCACCGACCGGCTTGATGATGACTTGCGCATCGGCGATGACGATCTGCGCAAAGGAGTATCGGAATGACTGATCGACAAAACATTCGCCCGGAACCCACTCCGCTAGAGCGTCCAGAGAACGGCTCGACGGTGATGGGGTTGATCCGTCAGTTGAGCCATGAAGTCCAGCAACTGTTCACCAAGGAACTGGCACTGGCCAAGGCTGAAATGCAGGAATCCCTGCGCTCCACCAAGGCAGGCATCGCCGGTGTTGCCGGCGGGGTGGTGGTGTTGCTGGGCGGCTTCATCATGCTGCTGTTGTCGGCGGTCTATGGCCTGAGCCTGGTCCTGGCACCCTGGCTGGCGGCATTGATCGTCGGCGGCGTGGTCACGCTGGCCGGATTCATCATGGTTCAGGCCGGCAAAAAGCAGTTCGAGCCGTCGCATCTCACGCCTGAGCGGACCGTCAGTTCGCTGCAGAAAGACAAGGACGCGGTGATGAGGAGAATGACATGAGTACTCAAAGTCAGATCGAAGTCGAGTCGCACAAGGACCCGGAAACCCTTGAGCGGGAGATCGAACAGCAGCGCTCCAATATCGGCAGTATCGTCAACGCCCTGGAGAACAAGCTGTCGCCCGGCCAACTGGTTGACCAGGCGCTGGCTTTCACCAAGGACAACGGCGCCGAGTTCTTCAACAACCTGGGCACCACCTTGAGGAACAATCCAGTGCCGACGGTGCTGACCTCCATCGGCCTGGCGTGGCTGATGCTGGGGCAGAACCGCACACCTCCGGTCCCGAGGCCCACCTATGCAATCGGTGAGTACGGTGCGGACGGCGGCGTCCGGAACATGGCCGGCGGCGTCAGGGATAGCTTCGGCCGTGCGGCGGATGCAGTGTCGAGCGCGGTGGATCAGGCCAGGGAATCGCTTCGACATGGGCGGGAAGTGGCCAGCGAGCGTGTCGACTATCTGAGCGATGGCTTTGACACGGTCAAACACACCGTAACCGAGCGCAGCCATCACATGGCGGACTCCGTGCGGCACCAATCCGATTCGGTCAGGAACGGCTTTGACTACCTGCTGCGCGAACAGCCCTTGGCCCTGGCCGCGATGGGCATCGCCGTGGGTGCACTGATAGGCACTGCACTGCCTAGCACACCACAGGAAAACCGGCTCATGGGACAGGCGAGCGACCGGCTGACCGACGAGGCGAAACGCCTGATGCGGGAGGGCTACGACAAGGTCACGGAGACGGGCAAGGCAGCCATGGAAAACGTCCAACGACGCGCAGCGTCCTCAACCCGTTCGCCAGCCGATGAGATCCACCGCCCGGACGAATACGGCGCAACGGACCATCGGCCGAGCTCGAATTGAATCAAGGCTTGCGAACCTCTTGTAGGAGCGAGCTTGCTCGCGAAGGATGTGCCCCGAATGTTCGCGAGCAAGCTCGCTCCTACATTTAGGCTCTGGCGTTCGCCCGAAACTAAGACCCGCAAGGGGAAAGGTTTTTTGTAGGAGCGAGCTTGCTCGCGAAAGGTGTGCACCGATGGTTCGCGAGCAAGCTCGCTCCTACAGGTTTGGCGCTTCAGAACTTATCAACGTCGATGACGGCCTGCGCGAACGCGTGGGGTGCCTCCTGGGGCAGGTTGTGGCCAATGCCACCGTCGACGGCGCGGTGCTGGTACTTGCCCGAGAACTTCTTCGCATACACGGCGGGGTCAGGTCGCGGCGCGCCGTCCGCGTCGCCTTGTAACGTAATGGTCGGCACGCTGATCACGGGGAACTCCGCCAACTGGCTTTCCATTGCATCGAACTTCGCCTCACCTTCGACCATGCCGAGGCGCCAACGGTAGTTGTGGATGACGATGGCGACGTGATCCGGGTTGTCGAAGGCGGCTGCGCTGCGTTCGAAGGTGGCATCGTCGAACTTCCACTGCGGCGATGCGTTCTGCCAGATCAGCTTTGCAAAGTCATGGCGGTACTTCTCATAGCCGGCCTCGCCACGCTCGGTGGCGAAGTAGAACTGGTACCACCACTGCAATTCATTCTTCGGCGGCAACGGCTGCCTGCCGACCTCCTGGCTGCCAATCAGGTAACCACTGACGGACACCATCGCCTTGCAGCGTTCCGGCCAGAGCGCCGCGATGATGTTGGCGGTACGCGAGCCCCAGTCGAAGCCGGCGAGAATCGCTTTGTCGATTTTCAGTACATCCATGAAGGCGACGATGTCGGTGGCGATGGCCACGGGCTGTCCGCTACGGGCCGTCTCGTTCGACAGGAAGCGCGTCGATCCATAGCCACGCAGGTAGGGCACGAGCACCCGGTAACCGGCCGATGCGAGCAGGGGCACGACATCGACGAAACTGTGAATGTCGTACGGCCAGCCGTGGAGCAGGATCACGACGCTGCCATCGGCCGGACCGGCTTCGGCATAGGCGACGTTCAGGACGCCGGCATCCACATGATGGAGAGGACCGAGCGAGGTATTCCCGCCTGGCGCGGTTGGCGGCTTCGGTGCATCGGACTGCGCTTGCGCGGTGCCGACAAGGAGTTCGGCGGACGCCAGTGTCACCAGTGAAGCGGTCAGGAATTTACGGCGGTTGAAGCTGAATTCATCTGACATGGTTGTCTCCTTTTTCCGCGTCAGGCTTTCTTTCGGAAGAGTAGGGCGTCGAGGCTGAAACGTCCTGCGCCATTGAGCAGCAAGGGCAGGGCAGCCACCAGGTAGATCAGCGGCAGCTTGTAGTTGCCAAAGCCCTTGTCGCTGATGGCATAGCCCTGGGCGAGTTCCCCGAGGGTCGACCAGTGTGCCGGCCAGTGCACGGCGGCGATGGCGACAACCGACAACACCATCAGGGAGAAGACGGCGAAGCGAGTACCCAACCCCAGGATCAGCAGCAGCGGTGCGATCAGCTCCACCCACATGGACATCTGCCAGCTCAGCTCGGGCGGGAGCAGATCGAACGGAAAGGGAAACGCGGATTGGATGTCCACGAACCAGTTCTGGCCGTTCCATTTTTCCAGGCCCGACTCGTAGAACTCCCACGCAAGGAACAGGCGCAGTGGAATGTCGGCACTCCAGGCGCCTAGCCGGTCCAGGTGGTTGAAGACGAACTGCAAGGGGGAGAGGAGGGCGACGCGGCTCATGACAGGGTTCCTGTGACAGTGGAGGGCGGTCGGCGGGATGCCGTTGCTGCTCATGTGCAAATGCTGACAAGGCTGCTTGTCCCGTATGTGTCCGCTACGAGCCCTCATGTATCCCTGTGTAGGGATCACTCGTTACATCACGTCATCAATGATGTGCAAAGCGCCGTCTTTATCCCGCTTCGCCTGAACCCTAAATTCGCCTCCGACGCCTGCCCATCATGTCGATGGGAGGTCACTGGAGAGCTGTCATGTTCGTCAACGTGCCCATTACCCCTGATTTCACGGAGGCACAGTCATGCCGTCCGTAACCATCGATTTCGTTTCCGATGTGGTGTGCCCGTGGTGCGCCCTGGGCGCGACGGCGCTGGACCAGGCCATCGCTAACCTCTCCGGTGAAGTCCTCGTCGAGCTGACCTACAAGCCGTTCGAGTTGAACCCGGATATGCCGGCCGAAGGCGAGCCCGCGACGCGGCACATGATGCGCAAGTACGGGCGCAGCGCCGAAGAAGTCGCCTCCAGAAACGAGATGGTGATTGCCCGTGGCGAGGCCATCGGCTTTCATTTCGACCTGGAAAGGCGCAGCCACTTCTACAACACCTTCGATGCTCATCGCCTGTTGTTCTGGGCGTTGCAGGAAGGGCGGCAGAGGGCGCTCAAGAAAGTCCTGCTTCGCACATATTTCTCCGACGGCGAGAACCCCAGCGATCACGAGACGCTCGTGCGACTGGCCAGCGAAGTCGGGCTGGATGCGGGGCGAGCACGTGAGGTGCTGGCGACCGGAGCCTTCGCCAAGGAGGTCCGTGAGCTTGAAGCGTTCTACCGTGAGCGCGGTATCCAGTCGGTACCGGCACTGATCCTAAACGGCCGCCACCTGGTCTCCGGATCGCAGTCCGTCGAGTACTACGAGCAGATGCTGAGGCAAATGGCACAGTCCCCAACCGAGGCTTGATCAAGGGGAGCAGGCGAGGGCAGGTGGGCATCGAGGCGCTCACTCAAATAGCGTGAGCGCCTCGGCAGCGGATCAGCCGTGCAGGGCGTCTGACATGCCGCGTTCGTAGGCTCGTTGGTGCAACTCGGCGACCTCCAGGCTCAGCAGAGCCAGGTCGTGGCGGTGACCATCGAGGTCCTTGATGTGATTGCGCAGCACCGATTCGGGTTGGAAGCCTAGCCGTTCAAACACGGCGATCGCTGAACTCTGATCCACGGTCATCTGCACCGTCAGCTTTTCCAGGCCCATGCCAAGGGCCAGCTTGAAGCTCTCCTGAATCAGCGCGCGTCCCAGACCACGGCCTTGCCAGGTTGGCCGCACCAGAACCCGCAGATCGCCGACATGGGCCGACCAGGACAGCGCATCGCTGACCACCGCGGAGCAGCCGATCATCTCACCATCCACGAAGGCGGCGAGACTGGTGACACCACTATCCAGAGCAGACAGCCACGCCCTGATCACCTTGGGGTGGCCGAGATCGCGGGGAACGAAAAGGCGGTCGTGAACCGGCACCGCCTGGATGAAGGTATTGAGTGCGGGGGCGTCATCGGGGTGCAGCGGGCGAATCTCGATGCTTCTGTCGTTGATCGATAGCGTGCGTGGGTATTTGCGTTGGGCATTCTGTTTCATACGGAGCGTTTCCCTAACCATTGATCAAGTGCCGGCCACATCCGTTTTACCGCTGCCGGTCCCGCTACCAGGCTCACATGGCCCCCTGGCAGTACCAGTTCTTCCTTGTCCAGCGAGGCGGTCTTTTCCAGAAGCGGACGGGCAGCCGCAGGGGGTACCAGGGGTGTCGTGCTGGGCAACGACGCTAAGCAGGGGGACCTTGATTCGTCCAAGGTCGACCGGCTGCCCACCGATGCGCAGGGTTCCGTTGCTAAGGCTGTTCTTCCACAGGAGCTCCTTGACGGTCTGGCGGTAGTAATCGCCAGCCAGGGGGAGGGTGTCATCGCCCCATCCGGTCATCATGCGGTAGCCCCTGACGTAGTTCTCATCCCACATGTTGTCCCAGAGCCTGAGCTTGCCGGCAATGCGCCCGGCGGGCCTGAGCATGTCGAAGCCATTCATGATCATCCGTCCCGGAATAACGCCGAGGCGTTCTACCAGTTCGTCGACATCGAAGTGGTCGGGATGCGCGATGCTGCGGTGCCAGGGAATCTGCGACCAATCGACGGGAGGCGTGAAGCACACCAGGTTCTTCAGCGGACCGTCCGGGTTCAGCGCGGCGTAGATGCTCGAGAGAATGCCGGCCATGCAGTAGCCGACCAGGGTCACGTCCTCGCTACCGGAGTCCGCCTGGACGCGGCGAATGCAATCCGGGATGAAGTCGAGCACGTAGTTCTCGATCGTCAGGTGCCGTTCTTCTTGCGTCGGCGGGTTCCAGTCCACCACGTAGACGTCGTGCCCACGGTGCAGCAGGAACTCGATCAGGCTTTGGCCTTTGGCCAGGTCGAACAGGTAGGCCCTGTTGGTGGTCGCCATCACCAGCAGCAGAGGGACCCGATACACCTCATCCGCGGTGGCGTGATAGTGATACAGGCTGAGCGTGCCGCGACGATGCAGCAGCGTCTTCGGGCTGGTCCCGGATTCGGGACGGGGAGAGGAAATGTACTCAAGCCCTTTCAGGCGCCGCTGCACCATTCGCCGGACTTCTGTACGCACCTGGCTTGCAAGAGCACAGTCAAAAGGCATGCTCACTTCTCCTTCCGGGCACGGCGGCCATGGGCACTGGCCTTGGGCTTCCCGGCTCGCGTCCGGGCCTCGTTCAGGGCTTGTTCCGGGGCGATATCGATGGGAATGCGGGTGCGCGGCGGACGGGGCACCAATGCCTGATCGGGCATGTCCGGCAATAGCCTTTCGAGTTTTTCTTCCACCCGCTGCACGGCAGCCGCCAGCGAGGCGACCTCCGTTCGGCTGGGCAGATCCAGTCGTTCGAAGAAGCACGCCAGGGATTTGTCTAGGGTGTACTGGACGCTCAGCGAAACCTTGTTGAAACGGCTGAGCGTCTCGGCGAATTCCACCGTTTCCATTTTTCGGGTGGCGAACTGGTTGATGCCGTTCTCGAATTTGGTGAGGGTGTCGCGACAGAACTGCAGAGGGTCTGGGAACTTCGCATTGGCCATGACGGATTCCGGATTCAGGGTTTCGTGGGGTAGGTCTGTTCCGCGACCTGTTGTTCGAAACGATTGGCGAGCCGAAGTCGGATAGCGGCCGATGGTGCCAGCCAGGGCCTCAGGATCCACTGCGATGCGCAGGCCAGTCGGGGCGACAGCTGGCGCAGCAGCGCGTCTCTCCAGCCGTGGCTTGCAGTCAGGGCGGCCAGCAGCGAGGCGCCGATCTCGCCAAATGACCTTTTGGGCGACTGGTCGCTGATTTCCAGCGTGCGATCTGCCGCCGCCTCACCCGCGAACACCTGCGCCAGGGCCATGCCGATTCTGTGCAGGGCATCGCGCCCCGCGCCGACCACAGCGTCGAAGTTGAGGAAACCGTGGAATTCGCCTGGGTAGTGCAGCAGCTCCACCGGCACCTGGGCAGCGCGCAAACGGTTGGCATAGTCGAGGCCGTCGTCGCGAATCGGGTCGAAACCGGCGCTGATGACCAGCGCCGGCGGCAGGTCGTCGAGATTCGGATTGCGTCGCGGAGAAAGCCATGGCGCCGTGGGGTCCAGAGCTTCGGTAGCACTGGCGGTTACGTCGCGAATCATGCCCAGCAGCTGATTGCTGACGAAGTAGCCTTCGGCGTTCTCGGCCAGCGACGGGAATTCCTGCTGCAGATCGGTTGCCGGGTAGGCGAGTACCTGGAGGGCGAGCCGGGGACCCTTGCAGCGCACCCATTCCTGGGCAACCGCCGCACAGATGTTACCCCCCGCGGAATCACCACCAATGGCCAGGCGGCTGCTGTCGATGCCCAGTTCGGCACCGTTCTGGGCAATCCATTTCAAGGCGGCGAGAAAGTCTTCGCGGCCGGCGTTCAGGTCGTGCTCCGGTGCCAGGCGATAGCGCACGGCAACGCTGATGCAGCCAGCGGCAGCAGTGATGTTGCGGCAGATGGACTCTCCGCTGTCGAGATCGCCCACGATAAAGCCACCGCCATGGCACCAGACGAAGGCCGGCAGCAGCTCGCCGGTTTGGGCTGGTCTGAAGACCCGCAGCGCAATGGGGCCGGCTGGCCCTTCGATCTCCACTTCACTGACCGCCGCAACCGGCACCTGCCTGCCCAGTGCCAGCGCGGACAGCCGCCAGAGTTGACGGGTCTGCGCCAGCGAATATTTTTCGACCGGGCGCAGGCGCGTCGCCAGATTGACCAGCCGCAGCAGGTTCCTGGCATCACCATCCAGATCGGCGCCGCGACAGGTTCGCGGCATGCCCTCGCTGGAGAGGGTCATATCTGACGGCTTAGCCGAGGGTTTGGTTTTACTGACGTGTGCGTCCAAGTAAACGACCTCCGATGGTCTGGGTGAGCGAATGGCTTGCCTGCGCTCACGATATCCAGCCATACGAACGTCGGAACCACTCCTATGAGGCGGGGTGGCCCACTCTCACCGGGAACATTCGAAATGCTCCCAGACTTTCTGTAGGAGCGAGCTTGCTCGCGAAAAGATCCCGCCTAGGCTGTTCGCGAGCAAGCTCGCTCCTACAGGTTCGGCGCTAGTCCAAGTTCTCAGCCGGTTGCTTGGCGGTAATTGCTGGTGTGAGGGGAGGGCAGAAGCGTTCGAGAGAGCCCGCCCCTCATCGCGTCCTCTGGTAATCCAGGACCAGGGTGATGGTTCCATCCGCGTTGGATGAGACATAAGGATCAAGTGCTGGAAAACGAACCGCCGCCAGCTCCAGCAGAAATTCCCCGGCCTCCTGGACTCGCTCGCGAGTCGGCGTCTCGAGTTGGGTGCTTGTTCTTGCGAACCCGCTTGCTTCCAAATCTGCAGCTGCTTGCTCGAACAGTTCTTCCAGCAGGACCAAGGTCTTTCTATCCATGTCATTGCCCTTCGACGCGAATGTTCGTATCGAGCCTGAGTTGCCGGCATCGACGCTCTACGCCCGGGTGATTGAGAACCCCCGACGGCCTGATGCTGGTTATGCAAGGGGCGCACCTGAACTGATCGTTGAGTAGTTGCGTGTGCGTCGAATGGCGGCAGCGGCGTATGCAGAGCGATTTCGAATGGATGATCGTGGCGCAGCTTCAAATCGGTCCCTGGGGATGGAGACCCGATACCGGCGAAGGAAATACCCATCTTCGGGACAGGACGTACGTGGCATCGGCGAATAGGGAAAAGAGCTCAACATCCAGCATCGCGGGAAAGTCGCTGGGTTTCGAGATTCTCCCGCAGCAAACCAGGAGGTCGCGCGGCTGCCGTCAGTGATCATCGAAATTGGCGCGCACGATCTCCGGCAGTAATTCCAGCAATAGGGAAACGCTTTCAGCCTGTCAGCAAGGCTGTTGAGTGCAAAGCAGCGTTGTAGCCCTCAGAACTAAAACTTTGAAATGGTCAAAATCAAAAACCCCTTATAGCTCAACGGGTTCCTTTAGGGAATAAAAAGTTTCTCAAAGAATTTGTTCTGAAAAAAATGGGACACTTGAGGGGTTTCTATTTTTTCTGCAACTAAAAATTTACGAATGTGCGGTTAGAATTGGCCTCCATAATCTATTTTAATTCCAATGTGTTCTAAGCTTCTTGGTAGTGGCTGTTCTCGAATATGGAGTTAATAGCCGCTACGTATTCGGGGCAGAGGGTGGAAGGGGCGCGATAGTCAGATGAAGATTGGCGGGGCTTCCGCAGTCGAACAGTGGCTGCACTTTTTTTATAAAACGGCATGTGCTTTAGTATTTTTCGGCGAGACCAGCCATTTTCCACCAAGAAGAAGTAAAGGCTGTAGCGTAGCGAGCGGATATAGAATGCGGGTTTGTTGGGTGCTACGATAACTCTCAAAAAGTTATACTGCACGGCCTGGGAGCTAATCGAGCCAGGAAGTTCTCGGCGTGTTGTGCGAGGGAAGAGATAGTGATTTGTGTCGTTTGAATAACGCAACCAGTCCTCAAGCGCCGCTAGAGGACAGAGCAAGGGGAGGCGATGTATCTGGAAGGAGTATCTAGCTCTTTTCCCGACGATTCGGCTCGTTGTTATTTCAAGGGAGTTACTTGTTATTTTTACATCGCTTCGCGTAAGTCGGCACACGTCGGCAGTGGAAAGCCCGAACCAGAATCCAATTAACAAGATTGCTCGGTTTCGGTAAGCGGTTAGTGCAAAAGGTGAAGTTAACTTTATCGAGTCTTTGCGTGAGTCCGCTTCGGGTGACGTCTCAGCTGGGAATCGGCGCTGATATGCCTCGGCTAAAGACATTACTTCAATTAATGAAGGAGGCGGTTGGAGTCTTGGTTGGACTAGCGACACTCTGTACCTGATCTGGCGTACCAAATCCTTCACTGACGGGCTTTCGGTAGGGTCGGGAAAGTCGTTGTGCTTGTGCCAGTGACTGAGAGCGGCAAGCGTGGACGTTATGCATTTCCCGTCACCACAGCGATAGGCGTCCGCTAAGTAGAGACAGACTTCGTAGGCAAGCGACGGTAAATCTCGGCCTTGCCAATCAATATAGCGGTGCAACGCGCTGCGGCACTTGGCGTCTAGTCTGCCTGCGAGGCCGCCGCTCGACTCAACCTCATCTATCGGCATGATCTGGCAGTCCAATGGAATGAAGCGGGGGCTGTGTATATGCTGAAAAAATATAATAATTCGTGATTTTATGTCCTCATTAATCAACCGGTATTATGTTGATGGCTACAATGTAACTTGGTGCTGCTCCCCCATTCAAAGGGAATTCACGCGAGGGAGAGGCAAGTCACCCCACGACTCACATCAGTTGAGGGGGCGATTATGCCTAACAAAACACCGGAGAATGCTTTTCTTTCGCGCCTTCGTAGCCGGCGATCGGCACTCAGTTATTTATGGTTAGTCTACAGCCACAAGTTGCGGTCTGACCTCATCCTTGAAAGTAACCAGGAGCTGGCACACTGGCTGCTGAACCTTGAGTTCGATCCCCAAATCGTTGACTTCTGGATCCCAGGGGAGAACGAGTTGTATGGCGACCAACTGGGTGGTCGTCGGACGCGGCCAGATGTCGTGGCCAGGAACGCCGACGGCGTGCTGGAGTGGCATGAAGTCAAAGCTGGGCATGTGGATGAAGTCAATGCCAGTGAGCAGATCCAGATACAGCGCGAATTAGCCGCGAACAGCGGGGCGTTGTATCGCTTATTCGATGAGTCCACGCGTGTGGCCCGCCACTATGAGTTGTTGCCTCGACTCCGTCTCCTGCAGTTCATTGCAGTCGGGCGCAATCAACCCCTGATAGATCACGTGCAGCAGACGGTCCTCGACTACGTGACTCAGGAGCAGACGGGGACGTTTGGCGGGTTGCTGCAAACCTATCCCATGCTGGCCTCCACGCACCTGATCTGTGCCCTGGTGCGCCTCACCATCGAAGGGCTGCTGACGTACGACAGAAATCAACACCAGCCTGCGGTCAACCAGATATGCGATTTACCATAATATAGATTATGCGAAGCCTAGGGTAAGAGCGATAGCGATCACCATGGCCAGAATCAGCCAGACGCCGGAGCCAACAGATCGGCGCGGCGGCTCCTGTCACTGTTTCTAAAAAACTGGACTTTTGTTTTTTAAAAATCGGACCCTCCACTTTCAAGCACTTAGTGACGCCCAGATCCATGCGTACTGCCTCGGGCTGCGTCTGTGTTTTTTAAAAACTGGACCATCCCCACAGTCGGAATCCACCAAGTTGCCTGGATAGCGTGAAGCAAGTTTAGTCCATCCGCCTTCAGCACCGCGCTGACGTGATCAACGGATGGCGTTCGCGGCCTGGGCCTGAGTCCTCGGAAGGAATTCTTCATCTAAATTCGGAAGTAAAGAGACGACAAGCCGACAAAGCTCTTGGTCGTAACCGGCGAGAAATGACCTGCCCAGGGCTGTGTACTCAGATCCTGAACGCTTCCTGATCGACAAAGGCATTCAGGGTCTGCAGCGCAGGGATCAAGCTGTTGTCTGTGTACTCGCACCCAGTGCTACTGACCGGCGTCTGACCCCGCTTGTCAGCCTCCTCCGGACGATGGCCATTGCCACCTCGCAGGCTGGCCAACATCGGTTGGTAGCCCAACTGCCAGGCCACGGTTCCGGGAAAGCTTGATCGGAGCGCCACCAGGATCGCCATGCCGGCCCAGTCCAGGTCTCCCCAGAATTGAGATTCCCCAGATTCTTGACCATAGAGCCAGCGACCGAAGCGTTCAGTATGAAGGGGCTCTTGGCTGCCCAGATTCGAGAAGAACAGCGATGACGTTGCTACCTGCCGCAAGCGAGCGGCCGAACCTTTGAATCCAGAGGCGTGCACCATGGCCAACCGGTAGGCTTCAGCATTCACCGAGCGAATTGTACGCTCGAACGACACCTGGTTCTCAATAAACAGCACGCCATCCCAGCCGCCGTGTGGCAGGAATACCTGCAGCTGAATGGGCGCCTCCGCGAAGGGGCATTCAGACAGACCAAGGATCGCTGCCACCAGGGTTTGGCGGTTATCCAGGACCTTGGACATGCCCCAGAACAACTGGGCGGAGACCTCACGTAGAAACAAAGGCTCCTTCGCAAGTCCAGCCAATCGATTGAGCTGCTCTACGACGGCCGCCATGTCACGCCCAGGAAGGTCAATGCAGAAATTCCGCACCACCGCTTTGGCTACCTCTGGTGCCTGTAACCCCAAGTCCACCGCCGCCCGCCAACGCTCGTTCGCCGTCTGCGGTCGTTCGGCCCTGCCCGTAGCCGTCCGAAGCCATTCACTGTCCCGAATCTCAACCTTGGGTGCCAGGGCATAGCCGGCACGAGACATCGCCGCCCTCCCCGGCTTAATCTCGATCCAACCACTCTCGTGTAGCTGCTGGATCTGCGACCACAAGTGCTCCTTTTCCGACTCGTACAGAGCCTTGAAGAGCGCAGGCCAAGTGATCTCCGTCAGCGCCATCGCATTAGGTTTGGTTCCGCGCTTTTCGGCCGCATCAAGCCTGTTTACCAAGCTGTTCAAGACCTCTTGGATTGCCGGTTGCTGCGCCCAAATCGGTAGGCTCATGGGACAGCCTCTTGCGCTGGCTCTTCGTCCGGCTCCAGAGGATTCTCCACCTCGAATCTCATGCGGGCCTGCTCTCTTGCCACCCTACGCTGCTGTTCCCACATCACTCGCATCTTGTCTGGTCGCAACTCGCGGGAATCGCATTCTGAAATGAAGTCGAGCTCCCCATTCTCGACTGGAGACAGACGGGTAAAAGTGAATTCGCGGGTAAACTCATCACGAATGGCCCCGGCCTTCATGGTCGGAACAGCGCAGATGACCTGCAGATTGAGGTTGTCACGTAAGAATCCCAGGACTGCGCGCGCACGAGTTTCATCCATGCGTGCGAAGGACTCATCGTTCACCAGCAGCTTGAGGCTGGGGCCTTTGTCGAAGACTTTCAGCTTGTTGGTTACCACTGCGGCCCTGACTATGTACGCAGGCGTTTCGAGCTGACCACCCGACCCGGTGCCCCACTCCGACAACTTGATCGCGCCCCCACTGTCGGAGTGATTCACGATGTCGTAGACGCGGTAGTTGCGATAATCCGCGATCCGCATCAGTTCCTTGGTTGCGCGTTCATGGTCGTCATCCAGGAGCAAACCGATCAGCCTGTCCCGGACGGCAACCTGGATGTCGGTGAGCGATGCGGAACCAAACAGGTCATGGGCCTCGTTGGAGGCGGCCATCTCGGCCACGGCACCGAAGAAGGTGTAGTACTCGTAGAATTCGGGCACCCATTTTGACCACTCGATCTCAAAACGATCGGACCCAAACTTCAGATTCCGCAGTTCGTTGTTGAGTATTCGCAACTCGCGGACGCCCTCCTCCACCTTACCGCGGATCTCGACGCAAAACTGCTTGGTAAACACATCGCGGAAAGAGGCTTCAGCGTCGGCAAGATCCTGGGCGTTGTTGAGGAGACCGATGTTTTTTAGGTCCGCAAGTGTGGCCAGGACTTCGCCCCGCAAGAGGACTAAATGGCCATACACCAGATCGAAGCGATCATGTTCCAGAACATCCGGTACGCCACCGGTAAAGCGCTCATCTTGCCGGGCGACCCGATTGTGCTCGGCCAGATCATGCCTGACATCGCCCGCCTTGATGGATGTGTTCGCACGCATGCCAGGAATTGCAGATTCCAGGTTGTCCTCGCGCCCTTGCCATGTGGCAGCGAGTTCATAGGCAGTTTCCAGGAACAGATTCGCCACGTGGGCCCGGTTGACATCGCAAAGGCTCCGTACCCGGTCGACTTCGTTGGCCAACGACTGCACCACTGCAGGTCTACGCTCCTCAAGGGAGGTAATCTGAACGAGCCCCTTGAAACACAGGACACCGTTTCCCCCTTACCATAAGGGATAGGCAAACGACTGTGTTTATGACTACCAGCAAAGACAAAACCATCGAAGTGCTCGGCCAGGAGCGGCGTCGCCGCTGGAGCGTCGAGGAAAAACTGGCCATGGTGCGCGAGAGTCTCGAGCCCGGGCAAAGCGTCTCGGTGGTGGCCCGGCGCAACGGCATCAACCCCAACCAACTGTTCCACTGGCGCAAGCTCTACCAGGACGGCAGCCTCTCGGCGGTCAGTGCCGGTGAAGCGGTGGTGCCCGCCTCCGAGTTGGCCGATGCCCTCAAGCAGATCCGCGAACTGCAACGGATGCTGGGCAAGAAGACCATGGAGGCCGAGATCCTCAAGGAAGCGGTGGAGATCGCCCGCTCGCGAAAATGGATTGCGCACTCACCCTTGTTGCCGGGGGACGACCAGTGAAGGCGGTCAGTGAGAGTCTCGGTGTGGCGCGCTCGCAATTGACGGCTCGACTCAAACAACCCGCTCCAGGGCTGCGGCCTCGTCGGCGCCGAGCGTTCAACGATGTGACCTTGGTCGAGCAGATCCAGCAGGCAGTCGGCGCCCTGCCCAGCTATGGCTATCGTCGGATCTGGGGTCTGTTGCGTCGGCAGCATGAGCAACAGGCCCTGCCACCGGTCAACGTGAAGCGGGTTTACCGCGTCATGCGTGATCACGATCTGTTGCTGGAACGCCGTCGCAAGCAGCCGGGTGTGGCGCGGCGTCACGAAGGTCGTGTCGCCGTGGATACAAGCAACACCCGCTGGTGTTCGGATGGCTTCGAGTTCCGCTGCGAGGATGGTGACAAACTGCGCGTGACCTTCGCTCTGGACTGCTGCGACCGCGAAGCCATCAGTTGGGTGGCCAGCCCACACGGCTACAGTGGCGACGATGTCCGCGACGTGATGCTGGAAGCCGTCGAGCAACGCTTCGGTAGCGAGCTGCCTGCGTCGCCGGTGCAATGGCTGAGCGATAACGGCTCGGCCTATACCGCCGAACAGACCCGGGTCTTTGCCCGGCAGATCGGCCTGCTACCTCTGACAACACCGGTGTGCAGCCCACAGAGCAACGGGATGGCGGAGAGCTTCGTGAAGACCATGAAGCGCGACTATATCCGCCACATGCCCAAGCCCGATCGAGCGACGGCCCTGCGCAACCTGGCCATCGCCTTCGAGCATTACAACGAGGAACATCCGCACAGCGCACTGAACTACCGCTCACCTCGGGAGTTCAGACGCTTGGCTGAGGCATCAACTTAACGGGGTACCGGTGTCCGGTTTGATAGGGGCAAGTCCA